>RFQD01000140.1 GCA_009925875.1 Microbacteriaceae bacterium
CGGGCTATCAGGGCAAGGAGCAGGTTGCTGCTGGCGTCAAAGAAGAATCCCAGTCGGCCGGACAAGGTTCTCAGGTACTCGACCAGTTTGGACGCAACCTCACTCAGGCTGCTCGCGAAGGAAAACTCGACCCGGTCATCGGACGCGAGAAAGAAATCGAGCGCGTCATGCAGATTTTGTCGCGCCGTTCGAAGAACAACCCCGTTCTCATTGGCGAACCGGGCGTCGGCAAGACGGCCGTTGTCGAGGGACTCGCCCAGGCCATCGTGTCCGGCATGGTTCCCGAGACATTGAAAGACAAGCAGCTTTACACGCTTGATTTGGGCAGCCTCATCGCCGGCAGCCGTTATCGCGGTGATTTTGAAGAACGCCTCAAGAAGGTCACGAAAGAAATTCGCACTCGTGGGGACATCATCGTGTTCATCGACGAGATTCACGCTCTCGTGGGCGCAGGTGCTGCCGAAGGCGCGATCGACGCGGCGAGCATCCTGAAGCCGTTGCTGGCGCGCGGAGAACTGCAAACCATCGGCGCCACGACGCTCGATGAATACCGCAAACACTTTGAAAAGGATGCGGCACTCGAGCGACGCTTCCAACCAATTCAGGTCAATGAGCCAAACCTGCCCCACACGATCAACATTCTGAAAGGTCTTCGCGACCGATACGAGGCGCACCACAAGGTGCAAATCACGGACGGTGCCATCGTGGCAGCAGCGAACCTGGCCGACCGCTACGTGAGCGATCGTTACTTGCCCGACAAAGCGATTGACCTTATTGACGAGGCTGGCGCGCGGTTGCGTCTGTCAATCTTGTCGAATCCGAAAGAGCTGCGCGACATTGACGACAAGATTGCGCTCGTTCGTGCGGCAAAAGAGAAGGCAATCGAAGACCAAGACTTCGAGAAAGCTGCGTCGCTCCGTGACGAGGAAAAGCAGCTCCAGGGCGAGCGCGTTCGTGAAGAGAAGAAGTGGCGTTCGGGTGATGCCGAAGGCAATGGAGTTGTCGACGAAGGTGTGATTGCGGAGGTGCTGGCTCAGGCCACGGGCATCCCCGTGTTCAAGCTCACCGAAGAGGAGTCCGCGAGACTCGTGTTCATGGAGAAGGCTCTGCACGAACGCGTGATCGGTCAAGAAGCAGCCGTGCTGGCACTCTCCAAGTCGATTCGCCGCACGCGCGCGGGACTCAAGGACCCGAAGCGGCCCAGCGGATCGTTCATCTTCGCCGGTCCCACCGGTGTGGGAAAAACGGAACTCGCCAAGGCGCTCGCCGAATTCCTCTTCGATGACGAGTCGGCACTTATCTCGCTCGACATGAGCGAGTATGGCGAGAAGCACACGGTCAGCCGTCTCTTCGGTGCTCCTCCGGGATTCGTCGGATTCGAAGAGGGCGGCCAGCTCACCGAGAAGGTGCGTCGCAAGCCGTTCTCTGTGGTCCTCTTCGATGAGATTGAGAAAGCCCACCCGGACATCTTCAACTCGCTGTTGCAGATTCTCGAAGAGGGCCGTCTGACCGACGGTCAGGGACGCGTCATCGATTTCAAGAACACGGTCATCATCATGACGACCAACCTGGGAACGAAAGACATTTCGGGAGGACCGGTCGGATTCCAAGTCGAGGGCGATTCTGCCAATGACTACGACCGCATGAAGGGCAAGGTCAACGAAGAGCTGAAAAAGCACTTCAAGCCCGAGTTCTTGAACCGTGTGGACGAAATCATCGTCTTCCCGCAGCTCAATAAGGCTGAATTGCGCCAGATTGTGGACTTGTTTGTGCGTCGCTTGCGCGACCGGCTGCTCGACCGCGACTTGTCGATTGAAATGGCGGATGCTGCCAAAGACCGCCTCATCGAAATCGGCTTCGATCCGACTCTGGGCGCACGACCCCTTCGTCGCGCGATGCAGTCGGAGATTGAAGATCGCATTTCTGAGCGAATTCTTGACGGCGACCTTTCTGCTGGAGACCACATCAAGGTCGACTTTGCCAATGGCGAGTTCCTGTTTGAGATCGTCGCATCCGAACAGGTGGTGCGCGTCGACAAGCAGAAGGCGTCGAGTGGCTCGGTGAAGGAAATCTCCGGATAATCTTCGAGCATGACTTTTTCGGTTCGACGCGCCCGCACGGCTGACGTAACTGGAATTGCGCAACTCCTCGCGCCGTACGTTGCGGAGCGCATTCTGCTGGGCAAAGAGCGCGTGGATTTGTTCGAACAGGTCCAGGAATTTCGCGTCGCCGAGGCGGTGTCGAACGAGGTGGTTGCGTGCGGTGCACTCCACGTGATGTGGGAGGACCTCGCCGAGGTGCGCTCCCTCGCGGTTGCGCCGGAAAATCGCCGCTCGGGAGCCGGATCGGCTGTTCTGGAGAGACTCGTGACGGATGCGCGCGAGCTGGGAGTTTCGCGAGTGTTTTGTCTGACGTTCGAGGTGGACTTTTTCTCTCGATTTGGTTTCGAGCCGGTGACCGACGAGCTCGTCGACGACAAGGTCTTTGCCGAACTCATTCGCTCGCACGATGAGGGCGTCGCCGAGTTCCTCGATTTGGCTCGCGTCAAACCGAACACGCTCGGCAATACCCGAATGCTGCTCCACCTGTAGCTACCGTAAGAGCCATGAGTTCACCGCCTGTTCGTCGACGCCGGCATTCCCCGCGTGTGTATCGACGACGTCGAGCGCTCGTGCTCCTGGGACTGATCATCCTGATTGTGGTGGCCTGGGTCAACATTGCGAACGCGGGGAACGGTTCGAGAACGCCCGTGTCCGTCACAAGTCGCTCGGGAAGCTCCACGCCGACGCCGACGGCAACCGGCTTGTCCACGGCGATCGCCTCTCCCGCTTCTTCGAGCGCTGCTGCCCCGTGTGATCCGAGAAAAATCGCTGTGACCCCGCTGGTCGATGCGAATAGTTTTGAGGCCGGGCAGTTGCCGAAGTTTCAGATTGGCATCACCAACACCTCAAAAGAGGCGTGCACGTATAACGTGGGCACTTCACAAATGAGCATGACGGTGACCAGCGGGAATGAAACGTATTGGTCATCCGTCGACTGTCAAGCGGAATCGTCCGACACGATGGCAGTGCTTACCCCCGGCAAACTGGAGGTCTCGGCGCCTTTCGAATGGTCTCGCGAATACAGTTCTCCCGACACCTGCTCGGGCACGCGTGAGGCTGTTCCCGCGGGCGGGGCTTCCTATTACCTCAACGTGCAGGTGGGTACGGCGAAATCCGCGAACGGTTTCCAGTTCTTGCTCTACTAGTGTGGGGGCGACTGCGGGTCAGAAGGCGGCGTCGATTTCTCGTTCTCGCTCGGTCTTTCCGCTCGCAAAGGCCGAATGCAGTGCTCCGCGAAGTGTCGACTGTGCGTCATCGAGGATGTGCGTGAAACCGAGCCGAGTCGCCTCCGTCGCGCGCATGCGTGCCGCCGCAACGGGGCGAATTTCTCCGGCGAGGCTGATTTCGCCGAACGCCGCGAGCTCGTGCGACACGGCTCGATCGGTTGCCGCGCTGGCCACGGCGATGGCGATGGCGAGGTCCGCACCGGGTTCGGAGAGTCTGGCTCCACCTACGGTAGAGACGTACACGTCTTTGTCGCTGAGTTTCAATCCGGCTCGTCGTTCCAAGACCGCCAGTAACATCGCCACGCGCGACGAATCCACGCCGTTGGTGACGCGACGCGGATTCGGTGCGGTGGTTGCCACCACGAGCGCTTGAATCTCGACGGGCATGGCGCGCCGACCCTCCATGGCCACTGTCACGCACGTTCCGGAGACGGGTGTCTGGGAGCGACTCAAAAAGAGACCGCTTGGGTCGGTGACTTCGGCGATGCCGTCGCCGCTCATCTCGAAGCAGCCGATTTCGTCGGTGGGACCGAACCTGTTTTTGAGTGACCGGATGAACCGCAACGAGGTTTGCGCATCCCCCTCGAAATGGCACACGACGTCGACGAGGTGCTCAAGAGTTCGCGGACCGGCGATGGCCCCGTCTTTCGTCACGTGACCCACCAGAACGAGGGGCAATTCGCGGTCTTTGGCAAGCCCCACGAGGGCGCTCGCGACTTCGCGTACCTGCGCCACTCCCCCGGCTAAGCCATCGACGGTCGAGCTTGCAATGGTTTGCACAGAGTCGACAATGAGCAGCTCGGGCGCGGTCACTTCGATCTGACCGATCACCGTGCTGAGATCGGTTTCACTGATGAGGAAGAGGTTCTCATGAAGAGCCCCGGTGCGTGCGGCCCGCAGGCGAACCTGATTGACGGACTCTTCGCCGCTGACGTACAAGACTCGCGCTCCTGCCTCGGCGCGCTTGGCTGCGACTTCGAGGAGCAACGTCGATTTGCCTACCCCGGGCTCGCCGGAGAGCAGAATTGTGGCACCCGGCACGATTCCCCCGCCGAGCACCCGATCGAATTCCGTGATGTGGGTTGGTACGTGTGACAGCAAACCGGATTCGGGGATC
>RFQD01000015.1 GCA_009925875.1 Microbacteriaceae bacterium
GAGGGGATGACGGGAATCGAACCCGCGTAATCAGTTTGGAAGACTGAGGCTCTACCATTGAGCTACATCCCCGAGAGGCACCGGGAGCCACACGTGGTCGACCGGTACGGGAAAGTCTATACGTTAGACTCGACGAGGTCATTTCGCCTCGCGCGAATCTCATGGTCACAGCACTCCGATGGTGGAGTGCGACACAACATCCGGGGCGTAGCTCAGCTTGGTAGAGCGCTCGCTTTGGGAGCGAGAAGTCGCAGGTTCGAATCCTGTCGCCCCGACCATCCAGTGAACCTGCCCCACGTACAAGGAAGATCGAGAGTCAAGTGAAGTCGTCCGTCGAAACACTGAGTCCCACACGCGCCAAGTTCACCATCACGGTGGATGAGGAAGATCTCAAGCCGGCGATCAAGCACGCTTATGAGCACATCGCGGAGCAGGTTTCGATCCCCGGGTTCCGCAAAGGTAAGGTTCCCGCTCCGATCATCGACCAACGCGTCGGACGTGCGGCCGTACTTGACCATGCGGTCAACGAAGGACTCGACGGCTTCTACCGCAAGGCCGCGGACGAGCACGGTGTGGTACCCATGGGGCGTCCCGAAGCTGATGTCGTTTCGCTTCCCAACGAAAAAGACTTCACCGGCGACCTGGTGGTCACCATCGAGGTCGACGTGCGACCCGAGGTGAAACTCCCCGATTTCACCAAGATTTCCGTTGAGGTCGAGGCCGCTGAGGCGACAGCAGAGGATTTACTCAGCGAAATGGATGCCCTGCGGGAGCGATTCGGCACACTCATCACTGTCGACCGCCCCGCCAAAAAGGGCGATTTCGTGTCGCTTGATCTCGTGGCATCCATCAACGGAACGCAGATTGACACGGCGAACAACATTTCCTATGAACTCGGTTCGGGGGAACTCATCGATGGCATCGATGAGGCACTCGATACGTTGACCGCGGGCGAAAGCACCACCTTCGAATCGACGCTTCTCGGCGGAGATCACGAAGGAGAACAAGCTCAGATTTCGGTCACCGTTTTGCAGGTGAAAGAACGCGAACTTCCCACCGCCGACGACGACTTCGCGCAAATCGCTGGTGGCGTTGACACGCTCGCGGAGCTGAAAGAGACGCTGAAGTCGGAGATTATTTCTCGCAAGGGACAACAACAGAGCAGGGAGGCGCGCACGAAGCTTCTGCAGAAGCTCGTTGCCGACATCAAGCTCGACGTTCCGCAGGGCATCGTCGACGCAGAGGTACACCGCCACCTCGAAAGCGAAGGACGTCTTGAAGATGACGCACATCGCGCTGAGGTCATCGACGAGACCAATACGATGTTCGCTCAGCAGATCATCCTCGATGTCATTGCCGAGACAAACAAAATCACGGTGAGTCAGACAGACCTCACGCAGGCCATCGTCAGTGGTGCAATGCAGTACGGCATGGACCCTAACGAATTTGCCCAGATTCTCACGCAGAACAACCAAATTCAGGCGCTCGTCGGTGACGTCGCGCGCAACAAGGCGGTTGCCTTTCTGCTCGGCCAAATCAAGGTCGTCGATTCCAAGGGCAAAGCGGTCGACATGGCCCCGTACTCGTTTGACCCGTCATCCGAACAAGGCCCCGCCGTCGACCTCGGCGGAGACGACCATGATCACGACCATGACCATGACCATGATCACGACCACTCGCACGACGAGAAGCCCAAAAAGGCAGCGAAGAAGAAGTAGGTCTTCTCCACAAATCTGCACCCTCGGATTCGGTCTCGCCACCAAGTCCGGGGGTGTGATGTTTTACCAGCCAAAGACGTGCTGGGCAAAAGACCACAGCAAGCTCAGGCCGATCGCGCACATCACGACGGCAATGACCGCGTCGAGGATGCGCCAGGCGACCGGCTTGGCAAAGACCGGACGCAACAATCGCGCACCAAATCCCAGCGCACTGAACCACACGATGCTGCCCATAGCGGCGCCGGCGGCGAACCACCAGCGATTGTCGCCGTAGGTGCCGGCAACGGAACCGAGCAGTAACACCGTGTCGAGATACACGTGCGGATTCAAGTACGTGAGAGCAAGAACGGTCGCCACAGCCGCGCCCCACTTCAAAGGAGCGCCCGAGGGATCGGTTGTGAGTTCCCCCGGCTTCACCGCGCGCTTCGCCGCGAGAACGCCATAGGTGACCAAAAACAGCCCGCCCGCAATCTCAATAATGTTGAGCACGACGGGCACGCCGGCGATCAGCGAGCCCAGACCCAGCACGCCGAGCACGATGAGCAGGGCATCCGATAAGGCACAAATCGCCACGATGGTGAAAACGTGCTCGCGGCGCAAACCCTGCCGAAGCACGAACGCATTCTGTGCGCCAATCGCCACAATGAGGGACAAGCCAAAGCCGGCACCGGCCAGAGCGGCAAGAACGCTGGGGAACATGAAGCCAACTTAGCCGATGGCGAACATGGCGATTTCGCCTCGCGACCTACCGATAGATTCGAATCAACTGCAGCGCCGGAACTCTGGCGGCAAGCAATGTGAGGAGCACACACCATGGCAGACATGCCAATGCCGAACAGCGTGTTCGACCGGCTTTTGAAAGACCGCATCATCTGGTTGGGGTCGGAAGTTCGCGACGACAACGCGAACGAAATTTGCGCAAAGATGCTGCTGCTCGCGGCGGAAGATGACAAGAAGGACATCTTCCTGTACATCAACTCGCCGGGCGGATCCATCACCGCCGGTATGGCCATTTATGACACCATGCAGTTCGTCCCCAATGACATCGTCACGGTCGGCATCGGCATGGCAGCCTCGATGGGGCAGCTTCTTCTCACCAGTGGCACGAAGGGTAAGCGTTACATCACGCCCAACGCCCGCGTGCTTCTTCACCAGCCGCTCGGCGGAATCGGCGGCACGGCGAGCGACATTCAGACCCAGGCCGAACTCATCAACTCGATGAAGCGTCGTCTTGCCGAAATTACGGCGTCGCAGACGGGCAAGACGGTCGAACAAATCAATGAGGACGGTGACCGCGACCGCTGGTTTACCGCACAAGAAGCACTCGAATACGGGTTCGTCGACCACGTGCGTGAGTCGGCCTCCGACGTCGCCGGTGGCGGCGGAACGACCCAGGCAAAGTAGGAGAAACGCCTCGACGGCTCGGGCAACACGATGCCCTCCGGTCGTTACATCATGCCGTCGTTCACGGAGCGCACCTCCTACGGCTACAAGCAAATGGACGCGTACTCGAAGTTGTTTGAAGACCGAATCGTCTTCCTCGGGGTGCAGGTTGACGATGCCTCAGCCGATGACGTCATGGCTCAGTTGCTCGTGCTCGAGAGTCAAGATCCCGACCGCGACATCATCATGTACATCAACTCACCCGGTGGCTCGTTCACCGCGATGACCGCGATCTACGACACGATGCAATACGTGCGGCCGCAGATTCAGACCGTGTGTCTCGGGCAGGCCGCCTCGGCTGCCGCCGTGTTGCTCGCGGCCGGTGCGCCGGGCAAGCGCCTTGCACTGCCGAACGCGCGCGTGCTCATCCACCAACCTGCATCGGGGGGCGACCGCGGACAGGCATCGGACATCGAGATCATGGCCAACGAAATCATGCGCATGCGCGAATGGCTCGAAGAGACACTGTCGCGTCATTCGAATCGCACGAAAGAGCAGGTCAACAAAGACATCGACCGCGACAAGATTCTCTCCGCGTCGGAGGCGCTGGAATACGGGCTCATCGACCAGGTGCTGACGAGTCGAAAGACGGCCGAATTGACCGCCTAATCACGGCGGAACGCACGGGGCGCGACGGGTTCATTTGCGAACACGACGCGCCCCGTTCAATGTGTTCAACGGTGTCGGTTTTAGGGTTTAGGCTCGCTCTGAACCCGTGTCAACCATAGGTAGCACGGTGAACCGAAGGGTCAGGAGGAACCATGGCACGAATGGGCGAGAGCGCCGACCTGCTGAAATGTTCCTTCTGTGGCAAGAGCCAAAAACAAGTCCAGCAACTGATTGCTGGACCGGGTGTCTACATTTGTGATGAGTGCGTCGAACTCTGCAACGAAATCATCGAGGAGCGTCTGGCCGAAACTCAGCAAGACGATGTCAAAGATTTCGATTTGCCAAAACCCCGAGAAATTTTTGCGTTTCTCGAGGAATATGTCATCGGGCAGGAACCGGCTAAGAAGGCTCTCTCGGTTGCCGTCTACAACCATTACAAGCGCGTGCGCGCTGCCGAGGCGATCGCTCCCGCTGAGGTCAAGGCTGACGAAATCGAAATCGCCAAGAGCAACATTCTCCTCATTGGACCGACCGGATGCGGAAAAACGTATCTGGCTCAGACGCTAGCTCGACGCCTCAACGTGCCCTTTGCGGTGGCCGACGCCACGGCGTTGACGGAGGCTGGCTATGTCGGCGAAGACGTCGAGAACATTCTGCTGAAGTTGCTCCAGGCGGCGGACTTCGATGTGAAGCGGGCGGAGACGGGCATCATCTACATCGATGAGGTCGACAAGATTGCTCGCAAAGCTGAGAACCCCAGCATCACACGCGACGTGTCGGGCGAAGGCGTTCAGCAGGCCCTCCTCAAAATTCTCGAAGGGACGGTAGCGTCTGTTCCGCCGCAAGGTGGTCGCAAGCACCCGCATCAGGAATTCATTCAGATTGACACGACGAACGTACTGTTCATCGTTGCCGGTGCGTTTGCTGGGCTCGAAGAAATCATTTCGCAGCGGGTAGGAAAGCGCGGCATCGGTTTCGGTGCCCCGTTGCAGTCGAAGAATGACACCCGTGACCTGTTCGCCGAAGTACTTCCCGAAGACCTCCACAAGTTCGGGCTCATCCCCGAATTTATCGGTCGATTGCCCGTCGTCACGTCCGTGTCACCCCTCGATAAGAGCGCGCTCATCGACATTCTCATCGGACCAAAGAACGCGCTCATGAAGCAGTATCAGCGCATGTTTGAGCTCGACAACGTGCATCTGGAATTCGAGACGGATGCGCTCGACGCCATTGCCGAACTTGCAGTGTTGCGGCAAACGGGTGCCCGGGGACTGCGCGCCATCATGGAAGAGGTGCTCGGCCCGATTATGTTCGAGGTGCCCTCGACCGACCACATCGAGCGAGTCATCGTCACGCGTGACGCGGTAGTCGCCAACGCCGCTCCAACTATTGTGACGCGCCCGAAGGCGGCACCGGATCTTCGCGAGAAGACTGCCTAGAGTCAATCACGCGGGGTCGGTGACGGTGACCACACCGTTCGCGTCAATTGTCACGAGCGTTCCATCGTCGAGTTCGCACACGGGACGACCCTCGAGCCACGTCACGGTCCACCGCCAGGATGATGCATCCACCTTCAACTGACGAATCTGCGCTTCAACCGAGGCAATGCCATCCACGATGGGGCCAGTCAGCCGTGCGGGCGTTGGAGTGCCGAACGTCCACCGAGTGCCGAGTTGCATGAGTTAGATATCCGATTCGAAAATAATCCAGTCGGTCTGTCGTCCGACGTGTTCCGACATGCCCCGCGCCACCCTGTTGTCGGCGCCCACGGCCCACGCGACAGTCGCCGCGCCTCGAGTACGGCCATCCATCTTGACCGCCTCAATCAGCGCCTTGGCGACGCCTTTGCGACGCACGGTCGGCTCGACGTAGTGATCTTGAACTTGCATTTGCACATCGGCCTCGAGTGCGCGCGTCACCGCACAGAAATGAATAAACCCAACCAGATGAGTTGACTCTAGAGTCGTGACCTCTCCTTTGGAGTTAATCGTTTCGACGATGTGTCTCTGCTCGGCGACGAACGCGAAAAGGTTCTCTTTTGGGTCAGTGAGCCACCCCCACGTTGTCAACGCCAGCGAATTGCTGACGGGGTGCGAATAGAAAGTTGCGTACTGCTGAAACAATGGCTTCCACTCGAAGAAGTCATTGTCATTCAAGCGACGAACCGTAATCGACATGGCTCCTACTCCGCGTTCGCCGAGATATCAAGCTCGATCGACACGACGCCAATATCGTCACCGGTCGTAAACGAGAGATGTGCGATGTGACCCACCGCGGCCAGATCACCCGATGCTTGTTCAATGAGTGCCAGTTGTTCGGCGGGAACCGCAATCGTCGCGTTGAGCACGGGAGTTCGTTGCGACGCTTTCGCGTCGGTCTTGGCTCGACGAATGCCAATCAGTGCGGCCGACGCTGCGTTCACAACACCGAGCTCACCGAACGTCGGAAACTCGTCCACGCTGGGCCAGCGTTCGCGGTGAATCGACGTGTCGTTGAACCACGACCACGACTCGTCGGTCGCAAACGGAACCACGGGTGCAAACAATCGGAGCAACACTCGGAGAGCAAGCCGAAGTGCTGCTGCGGCCGATGCCTGATGTGGGTGGACGGCGTTGTACGCCCGGTCTTTTACGAGTTCGAGGTAGTCGTCGGTGAACATCCAGAAGAACGATTCCGTCACCTCTAATGCCCGCGCATGATCGTAGTTGTCGTAACTCACACTCGCCTCGGCAACGACGGAGCGAAGGTGAGCGAGCATCGACAAATCGAGAGGATGCGTCACCTGTGAGACGAGGTCACCGTCGGGGGTATCGACTCCGAGGATGAACTTCGACGCATTCAGAATCTTGATTGCCAGTCGGCGACCAATCTTGATTTGAGTGGGGTTTTGCGGATCGAAGGCGGCGTCCGTGCCTAACCGGCTCGATGCGGCCCAATACCGCACCGCATCAGAACCGTGTTGTTCCAGCATGTCGGCAGGGGTCACGACGTTGCCCTTTGACTTGGACATCTTCTTTCTGTCCGGATCGACGATGAATCCTGACAGAGCCGCATGTCGCCACGGCTTCTCGTTCGACTCGAGGGCGGCCCGCAACATCGTAGAAAACAGCCAGGTTCGAATGATGTCCTGACCTTGCGGGCGCAAATCAAACGGCCACACGAGTGACCATAGGTTTTCGTCGCGCTCCCACCCGCCGGCGAGTTGGGGCGTGAGAGATGACGTCGCCCACGTATCCATGACGTCGACTTCGCCTTGGAATCCACCGGGTTTACCCCGCTGCTCTTCGATAAATCCTGCGGGAACATCGGTGGAAGGATCCACGGGCAGTTGGTCCCGTGTCGCGGCAATCGGCCGGTCGAAGACGGGGTTGCCGTCGCCATCCAGCGGGTACCAGACCGGAATCGGAACACCGAAGAATCGCTGACGCGAAATGAGCCAGTCGCCGTTGAGACCGTTGACCCAGTTCTCATAGCGCACGCGCATGAAGTCCGGATGCCAGTCGAGTTCGTTGCCGAACGCAATCAGGCGATCTCGCAGGTCGGCATCTTTTGAACTGTTGGAGATGTACCATTGGCGCGTCGACACGATTTCGAGAGGCTTGTCGCCCTTTTCGAAAAACTTCACCGGGTGAACAATCGGTTTCGGGTCACCAATCATCCGACCGTTCGCTTGAAGCAATTCGACGACCGTCTTCTGTGCCGTGAACGGAGTCTTGCCCGCGAGTTCGGCGTAGGCCGAGAGGCCGGACTCCGACACGATCGCCTCCGGAGCATCCGTCACGAATCGACCATCGAAGCCGATCACGGCACGCGTCGGAAGACCGAGCTCTCGCCACCACACCACGTCGGTCACGTCGCCGAACGTGCAAATCATGGCGATTCCGGTTCCCTTGTCTGGTTGAGCCAGATGGTGTGCGAGCACGGGAACGTCTACATCGAACAGCGGCGTGCGCACACTCGTGCCGAATAGGGGCTTGTAGCGGTCATCCTCTGGATGCGCTACCAGCGCCACACACGCCGGCAACAACTCTGGTCGCGACGTCAGAATCTCCACGTCGCCACTTCCGTCGGCCTTGGCAAACAGAACCTGGTGGTAGGCCCCGGGCACTTCTTTGTCTTCGAGTTCCGCCTGAGCCACGGCCGTGCGGAAGGTCACGTCCCACAGCGTTGGCGCCTGCGCCTGATAAGCCTCGCCTCGCTCGATGTTGCGCAGGAACGCGAGTTGACTCGTCGTAATCGACTGGTCGGAAATGGTGCGATAGGTCTGCGTCCAGTCAACAGACAGACCAAGTGCACGCCACACATCCTCGAACTGTTTTTCGTCTTCAATTGTCAACGTCTCGCACAGTTCGATGAAGTTTCGCCGACTAATCGGTACCTGATCTGCGGCCCGTGAACTCTTGTTGTCTCCTCCTTCGAAGGGTGGAACGAAGTCGGGGTCGTAGGGCAGTGTCGGGTCACAACGCACGCCGTAATAGTTCTGCACACGTCGCTCCGTCGGGAGGCCATTGTCATCCCAGCCCATGGGATAGAAAACCTCGAACCCTTGCATGCGCTTGTATCGAGCGATGCAGTCCGTGTGCGTGTAACTAAAGACGTGCCCGATGTGGAGCGATCCCGAAGCCGTTGGCGGTGGCGTGTCAATCGAAAAGATGGAGTCTCGGGTGTGCCCCTCACGCGAAAAGCGGTAGGTACCCGCCGCTTCCCATCGCGTATTCCACAGGGTTTCTAGCCCCTCGAGAGCCGGTTTCTCAGGAACCTGGGGCGTGCTCGCCATTGCGTCTCTTTCGTCACGTCGGTCAGTAATCCCTTGATGTTACCGGGGCTACGGGGATGCTCACACGCAGGAGAGAGCCGGCGTCGGTTGCCTCCATCACCATCGAAGTCGTCACGGACTGGAGCGACAGGCTGCCCAGCCCGGTGGCGTCCGTGTGGCGCCACGGCGTGCCATCGTTGAAAACGGAGAGGTCAACATCCTCGGGAGAAGTCAGGAAGGCTCTCACGCTCACTTGTGTCGCGCCGGCGTGCTTCACGGCATTGTTGATTGCCTCATTAATCACATCAAGAAATATGAAGCGACCGAGGGCATCAGCGTCGAGGGCATTACGTGCTTCGTCCGAAATCTCGGTTGTGAATTTCAGGATGTTCGACCACGGCCGAGCCAGAGACTCCAGACCTTCGCGCGCCGTCGCCGGCTCGATTGACTCGAGTTCTGCCAGCGTGATCTCGTCCAGAAGGTGTTCGATGCGCTCGCGAACGCGCTCAACCGTTTCGCCGGAGTCCAGGTGAGTGCGCACGAGGAGTGACGCGGCAATAAGTTGTCCTTGCACGCGCCCATGGAGGAAGTGCGAGACGGCGCCGTGCGTGCGCAGTCGTTGTGCATTGACTCTCGCCAAAACGCGGGCAATTTCTTGCGTCGTGCGTTCTGATTGCTCGAGCAAGAGAACGTTGGCATCGGAGAGACCCGCGCCCAAGCCAACGCACGCCGCGACGGCAACAGCAACAAATGGTGCCACCACAAATTGTGTGAGCGCGGGCACGTTGAATCCGGGTCCGACGATGCCCGTGATGAAGCTGGCCGTTTCGGCCGCAACGAATGTCGAAGCGTAAAAGAAGATCCCCTGCCAGACGGCGTGGCGGTCGCGGGCCGGCCACAGGTATCCGTGAGCCCAGCGAGCGAGCGCAGACATGGTTGCGGTCATGGCGAACCACACGGCGATGAGCCCGGTCGCGAGTAAGGGGTTGGCCGATCGGGGCAGAATCGCGTACGTCATCGCGCCCGCCGTCAGTGCGGCCACCGTCACGGGTGCGTAAACATTGCGCGAAGCGGCAGTCCTCAGCAGGTCTCGGGTTTGCCACAACGGTGACGAACGCGCATCCACTGTTTCGACCGTCGACCATCGCGCAGCGTACTCACGACTGAGAGTTCGGATTCGATTCGTCGAATCGAGTGTGATTCCGTCGGCAAGTTCTTGAAGTTGCTCCGAACTCTGCGGTCCCGTTAGACCAGATCTGATCTCCGAGATGATGTCGTCAATTGTGGTGCGCACGGTCGCATCAAGACGCAGCGTCGGTCGTCGCAGCTCCGTGTGGGCGAGCGCGAGAGCGCCGTTGAGTCGTTCGCGCGTCACCTTCATCTGGCTCATTGCCAGCTGGAATTCGCCGACGACGTTCACGCTAAACGAGACGACGATGAGAATCGCACAGGTCACGGCCGTTCCGAAGGGGCGAAGGAGGGGATTGTTTGTCACGGCGGGCTCGAAGAGGTGAACGAAGAGCGACAAGAAGATGGGTCGGATGATGCCGACGGCGAAATACGTCGTCAACACCACAAGGGGGCGTAGCCGAACCCGACCGCGGGTCAGGGCGTTTACGAGCAGCATCAACACGAGAGGGGGAACGCTCGAGAAAAATGGGACCCACGCCATGATGAATGACGAGCGAAAATCCACGTAGGGATCCGACACGAGGTTGAGAACAGAGGTGGCGCCCAATCCCCACACTCCAACGCGCCAATTCAGAGCTCGTGCACCGAAAATCGCAGCCATTCCGCGTCTCACGCGTGCGGAAGTGATGACGACCATGACCCTCACGTTAGCGACGTTTCGACTCGCGTCGCAGTGAGGTGCGCAGGAAGAGGGCCACCTTTCCGCCCGGTAACATTATGACCACAATGGCTTACCCGAAGAATTCCGCGTTTGGTCCCGCTGCAGACCACGTCGTGCCGTCGCCGTCTTTCCCTGCAATTGAGCGCGAAATCCTCGAGTTCTGGAAGCGTGACGACACGTTCCGCGCATCCATCAGCCAACGCGCGCAACAGGATGCCGATGAATGGGTTTTTTATGACGGCCCCCCGTTTGCTAACGGACTGCCGCATTACGGACATTTGCTAACCGGTTACGCGAAAGATGTGTTTCCACGATTTCAAACCATGCGCGGTAAGTTGGTCGACCGCCGATTCGGTTGGGACACGCACGGATTGCCCGCCGAACTTGAGGCTATGCGTCAGCTGGGAATCACCAAAAAAGACGAGATCGAAGAGATGGGCATCGAGACGTTTAACGCGTCGGCTCGAACGTCAGTGCTCGCCTACACAAAGGAATGGGAAGAGTACGTCACTCGCCAGGCGCGATGGGTCGACTTTGCAAACGACTACAAGACCCTCGACATCACCTTCATGGAGAGCGTGATTTGGGCGTTCAAGCAACTCCACGACAAGGGTCTCGCCTACGAAGGCTTCCGAGTCTTGCCGTACTGCTGGAACGACGAAACCCCCCTGTCAAATCATGAACTCCGCATGGACGACGACGTGTACAAGATGCGGCAAGACCAGTCGGTGACCGTGACCTTCCCGTTAGCGGGTCACGAGGCAGAGGAGATGGGCCTCGCGGGAGTGAAGGCGCTGGCCTGGACCACCACCCCGTGGACGCTGCCAACAAACGCAGCGCTCGCCGTGGGGCCGGAAATTCTCTACGCGGTCGTGCCGCCCGGCCCGAACGGTGCGGCAGACGTCTCAGAGTCGGGCACCTCGGGTGCCGGTGCTGCGCCCGGTTACCTGATCGCTGTCGACCTTCTGGGCAACTACGCCAAAGACCTCGGCTATGAATCCGCTGAGGATGCGCGCGCCGCCGTCCTCCGCGAGATTCCCGGCCGCGAACTCGCCGGCATCGCGTACGAGCGGTTGTGGGATTTTTATGCGCAGGACGAGGACTACGCGCAACGCGCGTGGCGCATCCTCGTCGCGGACTACGTGACGACCGCCGACGGCACCGGCATCGTGCATCAGGCGCCGGCGTACGGTGAAGAAGACCAGAAGGTGTGCGAAAGCGCGGGCATCCCGGTTCGCATTTCGGTCGACGATGGTGGCAAGTTCTTGTCTCAATTTGGTGCGATCGCCGGAATGCAGGTGTTTGAGGCCAACAAGCCGCTCACGCAAGAACTGCGCCACATGGGTCGCCTCTTGCGGGTAGCGAGTTACGAGCACTCGTATCCACACTGTTGGCGTTGTCGTCAACCCCTCATTTATCGTGCGGTGTCGAGCTGGTTCGTGCGTGTGACGGAGTTTCGCGACCGCATGGAGGAACTCAATCAGGAAATCAACTGGGTTCCCGAGAACGTTAAAGACGGCCAGTTCGGTAAATGGGTTTCCAACGCGCGCGACTGGTCAATCAGTCGGAATCGCTATTGGGGTTCGCCCATCCCGGTGTGGAAGAGCGATAACCCCGACTTTCCGCGTATCGACGTGTACGGTTCGCTCGATGACATTGAACGCGACTTCGGTGTTCGGCCCACAGACTTGCACCGCCCGTTCATTGACACGTTGACGCGTCCCAACCCCGATGACCCCTCCGGACTGTCGACAATGCGCCGCATTCCGGACGTGCTCGACGTGTGGTTCGATTCGGGTTCGATGCCGTTCGCGCAGGTGCATTACCCGTTTGAGAATCGCGACTGGTTTGATTCGCACAGCCCGGCCGACTTCATTGTCGAGTACATCGGTCAAACCCGAGGCTGGTTCTACACTCTCCACATTCTCTCGACGGCCCTGTTTGATCGACCGGCATTCAGAAACGTTGTCAGTCACGGAATCGTGCTCGGTAACGACGGGCAGAAAATGTCGAAGTCGTTGCGCAACTATCCGGACGTCTCAGAAGTCTTCGAACGAGACGGCTCTGACGCGATGCGCTGGTTCCTCATGAGCTCGCCCGTTCTTCGCGGTGGCAATCTGATTGTCACCGAAGAAGGAATTCGTGAAGGTGTTCGGCAAGTTTTGCTTCCGCTCTGGAACACCTGGTATTTCTTCTCCCTCTATGCGAATGCTGACGGGTATGAGGCTGTTCGTCGCACAAATTCAACGAACGTGCTCGACCGCTACCTGTTGGCAAAAACGCGCGACCTCATCACTGACGTGCAAGGACACCTCGAATCACTGGACTCCACAAACGCGTCCGCCGCTCTGCGTGACTTCGCCGATGTGCTCACAAACTGGTATGTGCGCCGATCACGTGACCGGTTCTGGACCGGAGGCACTGCGGCGAGAGACGCCTTTGACACTCTCTTCACCGTGCTCGAAACCTTCTGTCGTGTTGCGGCACCGCTCCTCCCGCTCGTCACCGAAAATATTTGGCAAGGACTCACGGGTGGTCGCTCGGTTCACCTGACTGACTGGCCTTCCGAGGATGAATTCCCAGCAGACCCGCAGCTCGTCGCCACCATGGACGCCGTGCGCGACATCACGTCGACATCGCTGGCCCTGAGAAAGAAGACCGGTTTGCGGGTTCGCCTGCCCCTCGCCGAGCTGACGGTTGTCAGCGCGCACGCGGCGACGCTCGAACAATTCAGTGAGATATTGCGCGACGAGCTCAATGTCAAAGCAGTCACCCTCGTCGCGCTCACGGACTCGTCCGCGGCTGAGTTCGGCGTCACATCGCGCCTCACCGTCAACGCGCGTGCCGCCGGGCCACGTCTCGGCAAGGATGTTCAACGCATCATCGGCGCCGCAAAATCCGGAGACTGGTCTGAAACAAACGGCGTGGTCACCGCCGGTGGGGTCGAGCTCGTTGACGGCGAGTACGAACTCACGCTCGAGACGGAGACCGACGGAGAGGGCTCGCGCGCCTTGGGACTCGTTTCCGGAGGCGGATTCGTGTTGCTCGACACGGCAACCACGCCCGAACTTGAGGCAGAAGGATTGGCGCGTGACCTGATTCGCGCGGTGCAAGACACGCGCAAAGCGGCGGGCTTCGACGTGAGTGATCGCATCCACCTCGACCTCATTGTTATTGACCCGACGGATGCTCTGGCGCTCGCACGTGCGGGTGATGTCGACATTGCCGGCGAAACGCTCGCAACGACTTTCACGCTTCACTCGAGTGACACGGCGGCAAACCTACTCGACGTGAGTTCGGGTTTGCCCGCCGAGTGGGTGCCCGGCTTGACGAACGTCGCCCCGGAGCACATCGGTGATGTCGCGCCGATGCAGTTCGCCAACGCGGGTCGAATACTGGTTGCGGTGTCGCGCGTGAATCGTGTTCTTGATGTCTAGCGATACGACCCCGCACTTTTCTGACGACGACGACTTCGCTCGAGCCGCCCGTCTCGTGCAGCAGGAACTG
>RFQD01000141.1 GCA_009925875.1 Microbacteriaceae bacterium
GCGGTTGTGCTCGGCTGGGTACATCGTCTTGATGCCCGACCTTTACAGTCGCGGTGGCATGCGCCGCTGTCTCAACTCCACTTTTCGCGCTCTCACAAACGGCACGGGCCAAGCCTTCGATGACTGCGAGGCTGCGAAGCAGCTCTTGATTGCCCGCAAGGATTGCACGGGCTCGATAGGCGTCATCGGGTTCTGCATGGGTGGCGGTTTCGCGTTGCAGCTCGCAAACCACGGGTATGGAGCATCCGCCGTCAATTACGGCATGATGCCGAAAGACCTCAATGCCGTGCTCGAAGGAGCGTGCCCCATCGTGGGCAGCTATGGCGGCAAAGATAAGTCGGTGAAGAATGGCGCCGCCGTTATGGAAGCCGCGTTGACCGCACACGGCATTCCTCACGACGTCAAGGAGTACCCGCAGGCGAACCACGCTTTCATGAACCCCGGACCCGCGGGACCCAAGCTATTGCGCCCATTCATGCAGAAGGTCGTCGGTTTCCGTCCCTATCCCGAAGATGCGAAAGACGCGTGGATGCGCATCGAGAAGTTCTTCGCCGCGCACCTGCGCTAGCTATTCGACAGTGCGCCTCGCCGGTCATGAGCCTCTCGAGGCGCGTAGATTTGACTCATGACAAACTCAGCTCAGAGCGCGCACCGTTGGACCGCCGCCGACATCCCCAATCTCACCGGCAAGACCGCCATCGTGACGGGAGCCACCGCCGGACTCGGTCTCGTTGCGGCAACCGAGCTGGCGGCCCATGGCGCTCACGTCACAATGGCCGTGCGTGACGTTGCACGTGGAGAAAAGGTCGCACGTGCCATCATTGATGCCTACCCCGAGGCAGACGTCGCGGTTGCGGCATTAGACCTGATGAACCTCTCGAGCATTCGGGAGTTCTCCGCGGACTATGTCAAGGAGCACAAGCGTCTCGACATTCTGATTAACAACGCCGGAATCATGGGCGTTCCTCAGCGCGAGGTGACGGCCGACGGCTTCGAAGCCCAGTTCGGCACGAATCACCTCGGCCATTTCGCCCTCACCGGTTTGCTCATGCCACTCATCGCCAAAACCAAGGGTGCCCGCGTGGTCACCGTCTCATCGAACCTGCACAAGACGGGTCGTATGAACTTCGATGACCTCATGGGGGAGAAGTCGTACAAGCCGTGGGCGGCCTATGGACAGAGCAAACTCGCGAACCTGCTGTTCACGAGCGAGCTGCAACGACGCTTTGAGAAGGCGAACGTCAACGCGATTGCCGTTGCCGCGCATCCGGGCTGGTCAAACACATCGCTCATGAAATCGGGTCCGATGAAGGGGCGGAGCAAGTTCATGCTCGGCCTTGGTCAATGGGTGTCCGATCGCATGGCGCAACCTGGCACGATGGGTGCGCTCAACGAGTTGTATGCCGCGACGGCTCCGGACGTTGTTGGCAATGACTACTTCGGCCCTGACGGCAAGAGCGAGCAAAAGGGTTACCCGCGCAAGGTGGATCGGAGTACCTTTGCCAAGAATGAGGCGGATGCGAAGCGCCTGTGGGTCGTGAGCGAGAAGCTCACCGGCGTCAGCTACCTCTGAGCCTGAACGGACTCGCACAGTCGGGGCCGACCGCGCCCACGCGCCTAAACTTGAGCACGTGAGCGGGCGCCCTGAACTATCGATGCCAGAGCGATCGCGCGCTCTGCTCGACACCATGCGCACACGGGTGGTCATCGCCGATGGCGCGATGGGCACGATGTTGCAACAGCACGACCTCACGCTCGACGATTTTCTGCAACTCGAGGGGTGTAACGAGATTCTCAATGAAACTCGACCGGATGTTATCGCCGACATCCACGCCGCCTATTTCGACGTCGGAGTTGACGCCGTCGAGACCAATACATTTGGCGCGAACTGGTCAAACCTGTCGGATTACGGCATCGACGACCGCATCACCGACCTTGCCGAGCGTGGCGCGCGAATCGCTCGGGAGACTGCCGAGGCGTTCGAAGCACGAGACGGCCGCGTGCGCTGGGTTTTGGGTTCAATTGGTCCCGGCACCAAGCTTCCGAGTCTCGGCCACACGACTTATGCCCACCTGAAAGACACGTTCGCACTGCAAGCGAAAGGCCTCATCGAAGGTGGCGCTGACGCGTTTCTCGTGGAAACGTCACAAGATTTACTCCAGACCAAAGCCGCCATCAACGGGTGCAAGGCCGCGAGTCTGGAGCTGGGCATCCGTCTGCCGCTTTTTGTCGAAGTCACGGTGGAGCTGACCGGCGCCATGCTGATGGGGAGCGAGATCACGGCCGCACTCACGGCCCTCGAGCCACTGGGCATCGATGCAATTGGGCTCAACTGTGCGACCGGTCCGACCGAGATGAGTGAGCACCTGCGGCAGCTCTCGCGTCTCAGTCGCGTTCCCGTGATGTGCATGCCCAACGCGGGTCTGCCCGTGCTCGGGCCCAATGGTGCGAGCTACCCGCTGACCCCCAGCGAACTCGCGACCGCACACGAGCAGTTTGTCGGCGAGTTTGGCCTGCAATTGATTGGTGGATGCTGTGGCACAACGCCAGAGCACCTGAAGGCCGTGGTCGACCGACTTGGCACCACCACTCCGGCAGCCCGCACGCTCGAAGAGGACCCCGGTGTCGCGAGTCTCTACCAGCACGTGAGTTTTGACCAGGACAACGCGTTTCTTGCGATTGGTGAGCGAACCAACGCCAACGGGTCAAAAGCGTTCCGCGACGCCATGCTCGAGGAGCGCTGGGACGATTGCGTTGACATTGCGCGCAAGCAGACGCGCGACGGCGCGCATCTGCTCGACGTGTGCGTGGATTACGTCGGGCGCGACGGTGTGGCCGATGTGCAAGAGATTGTGTCGCGCTTTCGCAGCGCATCCACGTTGCCACTCGTCATCGACTCGACTGAGCCGGCCGTGTTGCAGGCCGGGCTCGAACTTATCGGTGGTCGCCCGGTCGTCAATTCGGTCAACTACGAAGACGGTGACGGCCCCAACTCGCGCTTCGGGCGCATCATGCCATTGGTCAAGGAACACGGGGCGGCCGTCATCGCGCTCACCATCGACGAGCAGGGCCAGGCCCGCACACGCGAAGATAAGGTGCGTATCGCGAGCCGGCTGATTGACGAACTGGTCGACGACTGGGGGATGCACGTGCGCGACATCATCGTCGATGCACTCACGTTCCCCATCGCGACGGGCCAGGAAGAAACTCGCCGCGATGCCATCGAGACCATCGAAGCGATTCGCGAGATCACGACGAAGTACCCCGGTGTGCAAACCACGCTGGGTGTTTCGAACGTGTCGTTCGGGCTGAACCCGGCGGCGCGCGCCGTCTTGAACTCAGTCTTCTTGCACGAAGCAACGTCTGCCGGGCTGACCTCCGCGATTGTGGATGCGGCGAAGATCATGCCGCTCGCATCCGTGCCGGATGACCGGCGCAAGGTTGCCCTCGATCTGGTGTGGGATCGTCGCGAGTACAACGCCGACGGTGAACTCACCTATGACCCGTTGAGCACGATGCTCGACCTGTTTGACGGAGTGGACAGTGCCGCATTGCGTGACGCGCGTGCCGCGGAACTTGCCGCCCTGCCCACCGGCGAACGCCTGGCGCGACGAATCATCGACGGCGAGTTGAAGGGGCTCGAGGATGACCTCGATCTCGGGCGCTCCGAAGGCATGACTGCTCTCGGCATCATCAACGACCACCTGCTGTCGGGCATGCAGGTCGTGGGTGAACGTTTTGGCAAGGGAGAAATGCAGCTCCCCTTCGTCTTGCAGTCGGCGGAGGTGATGAAGACCGCGGTCGCCCTTCTCGAGCCACACATGGAGAAGAGTGAGGCGGCGGGCAAGGGCAAGATTGTGCTCGCGACCGTGCGTGGTGACGTACATGACATTGGCAAGAACCTCGTCGACATCATCTTGACGAACAACGGCTATGACGTCGTGAATATTGGCATCAAGCAGTCGATTAACGACATCATCGCGGCGGCCGAGAGCACAACGCGGACGTCATCGGGATGAGCGGGTTGTTGGTCAAGTCAACGGTCGTGATGAAAGAGAACCTGGAAGAGCTCAACGCCCGGGGTCTTGCCGGGCGTTGGCCGGTGATTCTCGGCGGAGCAGCGCTGACTCGCGCGTACGTCGAAGAAGACCTCGCGGCGATATTCGATGGCGAGGTGCGGTACGCGCGGGACGCATTCGAAGGGCTCGCGCTCATGGAACCACTCGTGGCGATTGCCCGAGGAGCGGAGCCGGGGAGCGTGGGATTACCGGCACTGAAGAAGCGCATCCATCGACCGAGTCTGCTCGATCTGACCGAACCCGAAGACATGCCTGCACGGTCGGACGTGTCGCTCGAGAATGACATTCCCGCACCTCCGTTCTGGGGCACGCGAATCGTCAAGGGATTACCGCTCGCCGATTTCGCCGCCTTCCTGGACGAGCG
>RFQD01000142.1 GCA_009925875.1 Microbacteriaceae bacterium
TCAACGTTGTGCTGACCGACCCATGCGTCGTGCTCGACAACGGCGCGGGTGAGATTCGCGTTGCCTACCCCGGCGCGAAAGACGGTCGCCAGCTCGATATCGCCAAGCTCACGGCGTCACGTGAGGGCGACGACATCGTCGCGGATGCCCACCTCACCATGACCGGAGTGAACGTTCTCGGGCCACAATACTTGCCGGGCACGAAAATCGCGCCCGTGCGCATCCACGCGTCGTAGCCTACGACTCGCGCGACACCTCGGCGATGGCCGCCCAGTCGGCGCCTTCGAGTTCGGGGTTTGCCAGCGCCTTTTCGAACACCTCGCGCAGCCCCGGAATCGACGCCAGCGTGATGTTCATTTCGGCAGCAGCCTGCTCAACCAGTCCGAGGTCTTTGCGACCGAGCGGAATCGTGAATCCGGCCGGTCGGTAGGTCTTCGTTGCGATCGCGTTGCCGTAGCCGGTGTAGGCGATGCCGCCGAACAGGCTGCTGGTGAGCAGCTCGACGAACAGGCTTGCGTCGACACCACCGCGCTCGACGAGAGCCACCGACTCACCCAATGCCTGGATCGCGTGGATGATGTTGAAGTTCACGCCGATCTTCACGAGGTTCGCACCCCGCGCGGTCGGGCCCATGTTCCAGGTCTTTTTGCCCAGAACGTCGAGGTACTGCTGCACCGCTTCGATGTGGGCCGGGTCACCGCCCGCAATGATGTTGAGCTGCCCAGCGGCGGCCACCGGCGGACGACCAAGAACGGGCGCCGCGATGTAACCGACGCCCGCGGTGGCGTGGCGAGCGGAAAGTTCGTCCGCTGCGTCGAGGCTCAGCGACGAGTGGTTCACGTGAATCGTTCCGGGCTTAGCGCTTGCGAGGTTCTCTGCGCTGAACACGTCGAGCGCGGCCGCGTCGTTGGAGAGCATCGAAAACACGACGGGTCGCTCGAGAGCCTCGGTGATGGATGCGGCCGCGCACGCACCGGCAGCCACGAGTGGCTCGGTCGCCGCGCTCGAGCGGTTCCACACGCACACGTCATGACCCGCTTCGACGAGCCGCATTGCCATGGCGGATCCCATGGATCCCAATCCGATAAAGCTGAGTTTCATGTTGCATGTCCCTTGATCTCGACGATGAGATGCGCCACGGTGGTCTCTTGCGCCCCTCTAGATTGGCGTATAACGGACGTCCGCGCCTACACCGAACGTCCGGTCAGTGAAAAGAGGGCGTGGTCACGCTTCTTGCGCTTCAGCCATTTTGCGACGCACATCATCCATGTCGAGAGATTTAATCTGCCCGATGAGGTCTTCGAGAGCAGGTGCGGGCAACGCGCCAGGCTGCGAAAACACGAGGATCTGCTCCCGGAACGCCATCAAGGTCGGGATTGACTGAATGTTCGCGGCACCGGCCAGCGTTTGTTCCGCATCCGTATCAACTTTTGCGAAAATCACCTCAGGATGCGCCTGCGAGGCCGCCTCAAAAACGGGCGCGAATTGGCGGCACGGGCCACACCAACTCGCCCAGAAGTCAACGAGCACGATGTCATTACCCATGACGGTCTCATCGAAGTTGACCGCACCAATGTCGATAGTTGCCATGAGAAGAGCCTATGTTTTCTGGCGGGGAATCGTGCCCGTTGGTGTTTCGCCTTGGTCGTATACCGAGTCCGGGCTCCCGATGATGAGGGGGTCGTTGCCACCAATTACTTCGGCGTTCTTGTCGGGGTAGTCAAAGCGCGAGAGCACCCAGCGCAGAACCTCGATGCGTGCGCGCTTCTTGTCGTTCGACTTAACGACGGTCCACGGTGCGATGGTCGTGTCGGTGAACTGGAACATGGCCTCTTTAGCTTGCGTGTACTCGTTCCACTTGTCGAGGCTCGCGATATCGGTGGGGGACAGTTTCCAGCGTTTTACCGGATCGGTTCTCCGTTCTAAGAACCGACGGCGCTGTTCGGCCTCACCGACGGAGAACCAAAACTTGATGAGGTGGATGCCCGATTCGACGAGCATCTGCTCAAACTGGGGGCATGAGCGAACAAATTCGCCATACTCGGCTGGCGTGCAGTACCCCATGACGCGCTCGACTCCGGCCCGGTTGTACCACGAACGATCGAAGAAGACGATCTCGCCGGCGGCCGGCAAGTGTCCGACGTATCGCTGAAAGTACCACTGTGACAGCTCACGCTCGGTGGGCTTCTCGAGTGCGACCACGCGCGCGCCACGAGGGTTGAGGTGCTCCATGAATCGCTTAATCGTGCCACCTTTGCCCGCCGCATCCCGACCTTCAAACACGATGACGATGCGCTGACCGGATTCCTTGACCCACGCTTGAAGCTTCAGCAATTCAAGTTGAAGGCGTCGCTTGAGGTTCTCGTACTCTTTTCGAGTCATCTTCTGCGCATACGGGTACCCTTGTCGCCACGAGTCGTCTTCTTCAAACAGCTTCGGCGCATCGTCGTCGAGCAGGTCTTCCGCGCTGATGTGCGACTTGAGAACCGGTTGGGTCGAGTCTCCCGGCGAGGGGCGGGCGTTCATCCCACCAGAATAGAACCATGGGTCGAGACACGCACCGTCGTATTTTGCGCACAAACCTGCGCCCTGTTACGACTGCCGCCCTTCGCGTCAGCGCAACGGGCGTGCTCGCACTGTCTGTGTTAGGTCTGGTGGCATGTGCCACCGGTGGCGCCGTCGCCGGGCCCGCGAGCCTCGACGGGGAGATCCTGACCACCGCAGAGCCACTCGCCGGTGATTGCGCCGGCGTCAGCGTGATTGTGGATTTCGGAATTTTGAACGCCACAAGAATGAGCGACTGCGTCGAGGTCACCACGGAGACACCCGCTGCGGACATCCTGAATCGGGCGAATGTCTCTCTCGCCGGCACGGACGACTACGGAGACGCCGTTGTGTGTCGAGTCAACGACCTTCCATCTGCCACAACCCCCGTCGCCGTGGACGGGCACGACCCGTTCATCGAATCGTGCTCGTCGATGCCGCCCGAGTTCGCGTACTGGGCTCTGTGGGTGAAACAGGGCACCCCGGACTGGGGTTACGCCATGGTCGGTGTCAGCGATCTTCTGCTCAAGCCCGGAGAGTCCATCGGCCTCGTCTTTACGACCGGCACCACTACCCCAACGCCGAGCTAATGCATCCGCAAGTTCTGCGTCGGCCCCGCACGTGGTGGCGTCACCGCGCACCTCTCGTGATGAGTCTGTGGTTTGCGCTCGCATTCGTGGGGCTGAGGTTGATTTATCGTGTCGTGTTCGGTGGTCTTCCTCACGGCAACACCGAGTGGGGTTCGACCATATTCGGCGTCGGGCGTTCCGCCCTTCCTTTTGTTGCGGTGATTCTGGTCTTCGGTGCGCTGAACGTCGTCGTCGACCTTCGGGGTGCCCTCGCGCGCGGACTCACTCGGGGCGGGCTTCGTCGCTTGCGAACCGTGATGGTGATTTCCTTGTCGGCCTTTCCCGCTCTTCTCGAGTCAGTTCGCACCGTTCGTTGGTCTCGACGGATGCGCCGGGATAGTTCCTTGCGCTCACTCGTTGTGCCCGTGCTCGAGCGCGCCCTCGATCGAGGAGTCACACTGGGTGCGAGTTTGGAACAACGGGGCTTCGGAGCTGCTCGTGACCGAGTGGGTGGAATGTGCGATGCGCCGGTCGTGGCTCGCGACCTGACGATTGGTTTCGGTGATGCGTGGTCGCTGTCGGTCGGCGATTTGTCGGTCGAGCACGGTTCGTGCGTTCTCATCACCGGCGATACGGGAGCGGGCAAGTCGGCGCTATTGCGCGCCTTCACGGGTCGCCTTCAGCATCTCTCTGGCGGTTGGCAGGACGGCGTGCTCGAAGTGGGCGGTGTCGATCGTCGTGGCGCGCTCCCACACGAAACGGCCAGCTTCGTTTCACTCGTCGAACAAGATGTGCGCGATGCGTTCGTCGCAGCACGTGTGTTTGATGAAGTCGCGTTTTCACTGCGCATGTTGGGTGCGAACGAATCTGAGATACTGAGGGATGTCGACGCCGTTGCGAGTCGAATGAGCATCACCGACCTGCTTTCGCGTGAGATTGACGCGCTGTCGGCCGGCGAAGCGACGCTCGTGGCCATTGCGGCTGCGCTCGTCACGAAACCGTCGCTGCTGTTGCTCGACGAGCCCATTGCAGATCTCGACGAAGCCAACACGCGTCGCGTCGTGAACGTTCTCGAGCACGTCCGTCGGGAAACCGGCGTCACCATCATCATCGCGGAACACCGCTGGGGTGCGCTCGAGCACCTCGCTGACCGGCATATTCGACTGCGACCAAGCGGGATGAATGACACTCATCTCCTGCCGTCGCTCAATCACGTCGAGGGCGCGGACGCCGACGCGAGTGCGGGTGCCGACGAACAGACCCGCGGACGTGCACCCGTCACCCCACTC
>RFQD01000143.1 GCA_009925875.1 Microbacteriaceae bacterium
AGAACTCCTGGGCGTATGGACCGCACTCACTGTCGTCGTCGTTCTTATCGTGCCTTATGCGGGAGAGACGTCGCGCAAAGCACTTCAACGCGCGGGTGGAACAATTCTCGGCTTTTTATTGGCTATCGGAGTGAGCGCGTCGTTACTTCCTGATTTTCTCTACTACGCCGTGGGCCTGCTGTTCATTGAGATTGCACTCCTCATGCGGTTTATTGGGGCGCGCAAATACTGGGAATATGTCATGTTCCTGACCCCGGGTGTCGTGTTGCTTTCCGGCTCGCCGAGCCACGTGGGGCAGGTCGACGATTTCCGGCTCTACGCAACCGTAATGGCCGCGGTGGCTTGCCTCGTGCTTCTCGGCATCGAGCGCTTGTTGTTCTGGCGTGGTGGACTGAATGAGCCCACCGCGACCGCAGCAGCTACCCCAGCGACGAAATAATGCCATTCAGCGTGGCCGACGGGCGCATCACCTGATCAACCAGCTTCGCGTCGGGGCGGTAATAGCCACCGATGTCGACGGGCTTGCCTTGCACCGCGATCATTTCGCCCACGATCTTGTCTCCGTTCTCGGCCAGCGCCGCGGCAACCGGAGCGAACGTGGCGGCAAGTTGCGCATCCTCGTTCTGCTTCGCCAGTTCTTGCGCCCAATAAAGACCCAGATAGAAGTGGCTACCGCGGTTGTCAATCATGCCCAACTTGCGACCCGGTGAGCGGTCCTCTTCGAGGAACGTTCCGGTTGCGCGGTCGAGGGTGTTTGCGAGCACGAGTGCCTTGGCATTGCCCGTGGTTTGTGAGAAGTGCTCGAGCGACGCCGCGAGGGCGAAGAACTCACCGAGCGAATCCCACCGCAAGAAGTTCTCTTCGACTAACTGCTGCACGTGCTTCGGGGCCGAGCCACCCGCACCGGTTTCGAAGAGTCCGCCGCCGTTGAGCAACGGAACGATGGACAGCATCTTGGCGCTCGTGCCAACCTCAAGAATCGGGAACAGGTCGGTCAGGTAGTCGCGCAACACGTTGCCCGTTACCGAGATGGTGTCTTCTCCCCGGCGGATGCGCGTGAGCGAGAACGTCGTTGCCTCGGCCGGCGCCATGATCTCAATCGTCAGACCAGTGGTGTCGTGGTCTTTGAGGTACGTGCGCACCTTGGCGATGATGTGCGCATCGTGAGCGCGCTTCTCATCGAGCCAGAAGACGGCAGGTGAACCGGTTGCCCGAGCACGCGATACGGCGAGCTTAACCCAGTCGCGAATCGGAACATCCTTCGCCTGTGTCGCACGCCAGATGTCACCCTTGTGCACGTCATGAGTGATGAGCACCTCGCCGGCGGCGTTGACGATGTCGACACGACCATCCGCGACGATCTCGAACGTCTTGTCGTGACTGCCATATTCCTCGGCGGCCTGGGCCATCAGACCAACGTTGGGTACCGTGCCGATGGTTGCCGGGTCGAGCGGCCCGTGGGCGATGACGTCGTCTATGGTCGCCTGATACACACCGGCGTATGACGAGTCGGGAATGACGGCAATCGTGTCGTCTTCTCCCCCGTCGACGCCCCACAGCTTGCCGCCGTTACGAACCAAGGCGGGCATGGATGCGTCGACGATGACATCCGACGGAACGTGCAAGTTTGTGATGCCCTTGTCGCTATTGGTGTAGCTCAGTCGAGGACCCTGTGCGATCGCGGCCTCGAATGAAGCAGCAATCTCTGCGCCACCGGCGACGTTGCTGAGCCCGGCAAGGATTGAGCCGAGCCCATCGTTTGCGGTGAGTCCGGCGGCTTCGAGCGCGGCGCCATGCTGAGCGAAAACGTCGGCGAAGAACGCGCGAACGACGTGCCCAAAGATGATGGGGTCGCTGACCTTCATCATGGTTGCCTTCAAGTGCACCGAGTAGAGCACGTTGTCGGACGTGGCCTGACGCAGCGTCTCTGCGAGGAATTCATCGAGCGCCGAAGCGGACATAAACGTTGCATCGACGATTTCACCGTCGAGAACTGCGAGACCCGACTTGAGGACGGTTTCGGTGCCATCGGTCGCCGTGTGACGAATGGACAGCGTGTCGGCCGAGGTCATCACGACGGATTTCTCGTTGGAGAAGAAGTCGTCGTGACCCATGGTGGCCACGCGCGTCTTCGAACCGGCGGCGAAGGGCTTGTTCACGTGCGGGTGCTTGCGCGCATACGCCTTGACCGAAAGTGGCGCACGACGGTCACTGTTGCCCTCGCGCAACACCGGATTGACGGCACTGCCCTTGATGCGGTCGTAGCGAGCGCGGGCGTCGCGGTCAGCATCTGTTTGAGGTTCTTCAGGGTAATCGGGAATGTCGAACCCGCTCGCCTGAAGCTCGGCGATGGCCACCTTCAGCTGAGGAATCGATGCCGAGATGTTAGGAAGCTTGATGATGTTTGCTTCCGGCGTCATGGCGAGTTCGCCCAGTTCTTTAAGTGCATCCGGAACCCGTTGACTCTCGCTCAATCGCTCGGGGAACGCGGCCAGAATGCGTCCCGACAGCGAAATGTCGCGGGTTTCGATTTCGACGTCGGCTGCGTGTGCAAATGCCGTGACGATGGGAAGTAACGAGGCGGTCGCCAGCGCGGGAGCCTCGTCGGTGTGGGTATAAACGATGGTCACAGTGGTTAACGCATGCCGATCTTTGCGAGGAATGAGAATGAAAACGTCGACCATGAGTCTACAAGAGCTGGCAAAAGTATCTTGATGTCGAACTACTTTCGCGGTACGGGCGATCTAGCGAAGTGACGCGATCAGGCGCTTCGTGGAGATGATTGCGCCTCCGAGAACGGCGGGAATACCGCCACCGGGATGAACGGATGCCCCCACACGCCACAGCCACGGTCGCAGGGGGTTGTTGTACGCCGGCGCATGAAACGGGCCGGAACGCCAGACGGGATTCGTCGCTCCATAAAGAGCGCCGCCGAGTCCGCCCCACTCCCCAAAATACTGCGGGTCGAGTACGACATAGTCTTCGAAACCCTCGTCGATGGGACGTTTCAAGCCCAGCACTGACGAGATTCGATTCACCTCCGCGCGCACCCACGGACTCTCGAGCGTGTAACGCTCCCCGTCGGCCGGCGCCGTTAACAGCACGGCAACCGTGGGTTTCGTATTCGGATAAATGTGGCCGGCGCGGTAGTAGTTGACAAACGCCATCGTCTGTCTCGGAATTCTTCCCGCGGCGATGGCGGAATAGAGCTCATCCGGGTCGTCCGGCATCACCACAGAATGAGTCACAAAACTGTCTGGGAGCGGCTTCGTAAGAACCCCATAAATTGCAACTCCCGAACACGAGCGCTTGACCCACGGGGCGTTCTTGCCGGTCATCAGGGTGCGCAACACACCGGAATCGAGACTGCTCACAACAATGTCGGTCTCGTACTCGGCGGCCTCCGTGATGACCAAACCCCGCGACACGCACGTCACGCGTTCATTCAGCCGAATCTCAGCACCGGCATGACGCGCGAGGCGCGCCAAGGTGTGAGGAATTTCGTTGACTCCGCCGCGTGGCACGCGAACCCCGTCCACAGCCATCACCGCGGTCATCGCCGCGAATAGCGCCAAAGTGTCGGTGGGTGCAACACCCGCGTTGAGCGTGTGAATCTCAATCACCTCGCGCAGGTCTGAGGGCATCCACGGCATTGATTTCAAGTAGCCCCGCGTGGTGAGATGGCGACCGAACCGCGAGAGGATGTGTCGAACTTCGCGCAAAATCTTGGGCGAGCGTGGGTCAATCGTCAACAGTGCTCCGATGGAATCGCCTAGGTCAGAATTTTCCCGGGCAAACCGATCCCACGATTCGAACCATGGATGCGCTGCGGCAACGGGAAGCAGCGTGCGGTTACCCCGAAAAAAGTACTCACCGAGTTCGGGAAGTAACTCCAAGTGCAGCTCAGTGAGCTCCGGCGAGACGGGTGACCCGAGAGAGTTGAACGTGGCGACGAACTCCTCCCACGCGCGAGGAAAGGTGACGAGTGCGGGACCCGTATCGATTCGCTGCCCGGCGACTTCGATGCGGCGACTCTTGCCGCCCACCCAGTCATGTCGTTCCACCACGGTCACGGAATGGCCGGCCTGGGCGAGCAAAGCGGCCGAGGTCAAGCCACCAATCCCTGCTCCTAAGACAACGATGCGGGACATCTCGTTCACAGCCCAAAGAAGAGAACGAGAACAAGTTGAACGCCTGCCACGGCACCGGCGACATACGGAAACGCAATCGAGTAGCGATACATGGCATGGGCGCCGGCCGGTGTCGGGTTGCGGAAGACGCCGGCGACGAGAATCGTCGCAATAACGGCGTTTGCTAATGCCACCGGAATGTTGACCATCGCAAAGCACACCGTCGCGACGGCC
>RFQD01000144.1 GCA_009925875.1 Microbacteriaceae bacterium
AGGTAGAAATTGGCTCATTCGCCCGCCAAAGATCGCCAAGCGCGGAAATGTTTGGGAAGTCACCGAGGAATGGGAACTCTCACCTCCGGGCAAGAAGCACCTTCCAGATGTCTGGGCGGCCTCTAGCTACAGCGGAGGATTGGACGAATGAGCATAAAGGACCTAAGGGTTAAGCCGGGAGATCCGGTGCTGCCTGCGTGGGAGAAGCTGCTCAAATTCATCGAGCGATTCAAAATCGTTCCTTCTCCGGGCATTAGGTTGACCCAGATGTCTGATGGAACTTATATTACCGCCGAACCACCTCGGCAGTCGTTCGCTCATCCGTTTCGAGTCGCAGTCCTCGGCGGAAGTTACGCAACCATCGAACTCGGGGCGGTTGAGGGCATCGTTCCATTCGCGAAAGACGCCGAGCGCGGCGGGCTTAAGCTCGACGCTCCGACACCTCCTCGGTTGCGGATTTCCGAGAAGGACGCGAAAGACGGAGTCAGCTATGTTGCCTTGCGGGTCATGACGACGATGGGCGGGCTCGATCCCGAGAACAGCGAAACCGCCGAGGTCATCCATGTGGGCGAGCTAGCCAGACGAAAAGAAGAAGAGGGCCTGCAGCCGCTCGCGATGCTTAAATGGCGATCTGGGACGCCGGAAGTCTTCCAGATCGTTTACCACAACCTCGGTCACTACTATGTTGTCAAAACGGAGGCCCGAGGTAGTCGCCATCTCTTTTTTGCCAAATGACCTTCGATCGAACCATCCCTGCATCGCAGTGGAACCGGATGTGCGACATGCTGGTTCGGAACCAGGTCCTCGGCGGTCGTGTTTTTTCTGGGCAGTGGAAGCATCCGTGGAGTGTAACCTGTTTTTACGACGACATGCAGCTTGGCTGGACTGCCTCAATTCTGCCCGGATTCATCGGTGCGCTCGATCCCTCGGTTTCGGTTGAGGGAAAGTTCGCTCCGGCGAAAACATTGGAGCGACTCGGCCACACTCCAATCTCCGCCAGGTCTCTCCGGCTTGATGCATACCTGACCGAAGGGCCGAGGATGCCGCTCAATTTGTGGCGGGCGATCGGAGCAGACGGCGCGGCGGGAGTTTCAACAACTGGAGAGCCCAGTTACGAGCCGGTTCCTCCCGCATTGATCGCCCTGGGAGCCAGTCCTCCGCCAACGTCCAGCCTGCCCAGCAATCAGGCTCCACCCCCTGCAACGGCGCAAGATAGCGGGAGAAAACGGTTCGTTCGGGCGACCGAATTGGTCATTTTCCAGCGGCGCATCGCGACCAGAACGCAGTGGAGGTTTGGGCAGGGCACCGACGAGACCGCCGCCCAGTTTGATGTATTTTACGAACCTGCTGGCGACGAAAGGCCAACGATCCGGGCCGAACGCAAACCAACACTTCCGCCGCCGGATGATCCGATCGCGACGCTTCTGGGAGCGGCGCAGGATACTGGCATCGATCGACTTCCGCTCGCCACGATCTACGCGATTTCGCCTCCACTCTATGAGGCGGATGAGATGCCCGGTCCTGATTGGGCCATCCATGTGCAATACTACCTCTTTTGGAATTTGTTCCGCGACATCAACGTAGCTCCTCGGCTCGATGAGGCCGACGGTTTGGGAATGCCGCGAGGTTTGGGCCTCGGCGTGGCGGACGTTACCATCAACAACCTCGCAAGCCGGATCAACGACACGAACGATCAGCTTCAGGAGTTTTTGAATGCCAATAAGGTAGAGGCGAAGTATTGGTCGGTATGACAGGACTCGACAAAGGCGCTCGATTGGAGCAAAAGCGAAAAGATGAACGGGCGAAAGTCGAAAAGCCTGCACCGCTCAATCCGCCCTTTCCTTACGCTATTCTACCGTTTATTCTGCCGGACCGTTGACACTTAAAAAGCACAAGCATGGAAGCCCTCCTCTACGGAAACCTCACTAACGGCAGCCTGACCGAAACGATCGGAGGGACTGCATTCGATTGGCCTGTATTGACCGAGGGCGACACGGTCAAATTGGCTCTTCGGTTGGTGGCCCGCGTGGACGAAAGCGAGCTAGAGGTCTACCCAACGGTCAACACGGTCAAGCTCTCGCTTGGCCGCGTAGATGCTCGCCCGACTGCTGGCTCGTTCGCTCTCCGGTTGAGGCCCGCGAATACCAACGATAGCAACGATACCGCGACCCTAGCCTATAACGTGACGGCGGCGGCCATGCAGACCGCGATCAATAACATGATTACGGCGGGATTGGACTGGGACACTGCGACGCCTCCAACTTCTGCAACGGTCGAGTTGGTAGACCAGAGCTACGTCATTCGGTTGTTTCGCAACGGAGCTCCCTTTACCGAGGCCGTTCGTTGGTCTGCTGCGGCAAATACGCTTGAGCCGTCTTCATGGGTCCGCGCCTATTCAATGGGCGGGACTGACGCCAACTGGGAAGTGCGACTGACCCAGTCTCCGATCGCATTTGCGGACATTTGGGCTCGAGTTGCTCCAGATCCGCCTGCAATCGCGTCAATTCGGGAAGGCGGAGAGGATTCCGACGTTTTGTACAATGAGATCCAAAGCCTCACGGTGCCTGCAAACTTCCGTGGAGCTTACTATTTGCAGCGACCGGAAACCTCGGTCAAATCGGGCCTTTTGAGCATCGAGGACGGGCCGGACGAAATCGCAGCAGCGATCGCTCCGTTGGCGGATGAAGGTGGCGAATTTGTGGTGACGAACCCGGTCACCGATTCGGCCTACATTGAGTTCGCCGGAGAAATGGGCGGGATTGACCATGACTTGCTGAACGTCTTTGTAGTTAGTGCACCGCCCGGAGATCTGACCGTTGAAATGAGTCTGGCCACCGCCGAGGTCGGGCGTATCCTTCGGGCCGCTCCGCTTGTCGAAGGTCTCGCCCTTGAGGTCGAGGTCGGCTACGAAGGGCCGGATGAGGAGCCTCGCGTTTGGACCTACAGAGGCACGGTTTCCCTCCAGAGGGACATCATCGATGATTCGCTTGCCACGGCGCAAAATATCGACTGGCTCCGGCCTCCGCTCCCGGTCGATTACATCCCGTTCGTCGCAGACCAGGTCATTACCGGGAACCAGCACTACGAAGTGGTGATCGGCGATGGCGAAACCGAAAACTTCACGATCGATCACGAGCTCGACACCGAAGCCCTGCACGTAACCCTGCGCGAAAACGCGGCGGGTGGCGAGATCCTGACCGACGGGTTCACGGTTTCGATTGATTCGGCGAATTCCATCAGCGTCGATTTTGTTGATCCGCCCGACGAAGACGGAATAGCGGTTCTGATTACCTCGGCAGGTCCGGTCTCAGCCTTCCAGGCCCACAACCACACGATCGCTCAGATCGAGACTCTGCAGACTATTTTGGATGGCCTGGGCGAGCGGATCTCCGATCTGGAAGACCTGGCTCCTAGCGGCGTTCTGGCGTCGCCAGAGGCTATCGGCTATTCTTCGGAGTGGACCCTGCCGACCATCTTTGAAGTCTACCCGACCAAGCAAGCAGTCGAGGTCTCGACGATCGCTGACCTGGTCGCTTTACCAAAAGCCGAATTGCCCAAAATCGGAGGGCTCCTTCCGGCTGTCCACGACGCGACCACCGAGGCTCTGCCCTCGCCGCTCCCTCTTCCGTCACCGAGCCATATTGGAAGGGTTTTTCAGAACCAAACGGGCTCGACGGTCATTCTCCCGGGCGGTCTTGGGCGAAAAGGCGTTCAGCTCAAAGCCAACGAATTTGCGGCATCGGATGGCCGGGTATGGTATCGGGTCGAGCGCTTCGACACTGGCTCAAGCTACTACCCGAGCGACTTTACGCGGGAGCTTTTTTCGATCTTTGTCAATGAGCAGCAATTGAGGCTTCGGACCGAGTTTTCGCTTCAGTTTGCGGTCGAAACGGCGGTCGTCAATTCGAACACAAATTGCCAGTGGGTTGTCGTCGTCGAAACCGGGACCGCTCCGCAAGATTCATCTCCAGGAACTCCCGGACTCAACCTCCAAAACGTCGTCTGGTCGGCTACCCCTGCACTGACCCAGCGACTGATCGTCACGCCCGTCTCCTGCCGTCACTTGTTCGGCGTTCGGGTTAAGCGGAGCCTGATCTCGAACGTCGACACGTTGACGCTCGATTTGATCCGCTACGGCGCATCTTCAGCCGGAACTGCTCCGGCGAGCGCCAACTTCGCGATTCGCGGAAGGCTCGTTCGCTTCGACACTGAGAACTCTGCTAGCGACGCTCGCGGCCTGATCGCTCTGGCGGGCCTGACCATCCCGGGAGACGCGGGATCGGAGTTCCCGGACGTCGGTCGAGCCATCATCCGCGGTTAGAATTAGCGAAAACCGAATGGTCGCCATCG
>RFQD01000145.1 GCA_009925875.1 Microbacteriaceae bacterium
CCAAACACGGCGAGCTGCACGCCGAGGAACGCAAAAGCCATGCCCACGGGCAAGAACCAGAACAACATAAACACCACGGCGGATACGCGAGCCACGATCATCCCGAGCTCAAGCCAGCGCCCCTTGATTGTCTTGTCGGTGACCAGGGTGCGGATGGAGATGTAGTGCAGGTTGATGCCTTCCAGCAGCAAGAGGGGAAAGAACAGCCAGCCCTGGCGTTGAACAATCCACGCCTTGAAACCTCGTTGGGCGGCAGCCGATTCGACCGTGAACGCGATCGTGTCATAGGCGACGTCGGGGTCCTTGCCGATTTGGTTGGGATTCTGGTGGTGGCGCGTGTGTTTGGTCATCCACCAGCTGTAACTCATACCCACGACCAGCGTTGCGACAATCTTGCCAAGCCGGTCATTTCGCCGCCCCGAGGTGAAAACCTGTCGGTGCGACGCCTCATGAGCGAGAAACGCAAATTGCGTGAAAACGATGCCGAGTGTGGCCGCGAGGATGAGCTGAAACCACGATTCGCCCAACAACACCATGCCGGCGAGGGTCGCAGTGAGCGCAAGTCCGAGTGCGACGAGCACGACCATGTAGAACGAGCGCGAGCGCGTGAGCAAGCCCTTCGCCCGGATAGACCGAGACAGTTCGGCGTACGAGTTTGTTGTCCGGGCGAAGTCGTCAGCGCGGGGGCGTGTTGGACGAAAAAGTGTGGCGGAGCCGATGAGTGAAATGGGATGTCCTTGATGCGCCGACGTTCAGAAAGATGAACTGCGCGAGAGGCAATCCGCCGATGTGTTCTCACCATACCCCGATATGCCTGATCGCAGTCTGGCAATCCAGGCTATTTCGGGCGCGTGCCGAGAAGTTGGGCAATATCGCCGAAGACCTCCATGGCCCCCACGTCGCCCACGCTGTCAAACAACACGCGCCCATCGAGGTCGGTGTGTGTGACATGGATGCGCGCATCCAGGGTCTCTTCGACCCGCTGGTGAGGGTCACGCGCGAGGGGGGCATGGAGAAGTCCTCCGCGAACGCGATCCGCTGCCACGGTTATTGTTCCCTCGCGACCGCGTAACTCCCACGAGATGTGGTCATCATCAATCTCGAGTTTCTGCTCGCGTGCACCGGTATAGGTTGCCCACCGGTATAGCCGCCCACCGTGGCGCAGACCGAGTAAGAATCCCCGGAATTGCGAACCGAGCCAGGGAATCAATGCCACGGAGCCGATGAACGAAGCGTCGGAGTCGTTGGTGAAGTGATTTGAATGCAACCAGATGTAGCCGGCCGGGAACGATCGACCCCAATCTTTCTCAATGTACCCACGACCATCCGTGAAGTTCGTGACTGTCCCCTCGACTTCTAATGTGCCGCTGAGTCCGTGCCCAAACGAGACGATGCCGTGATAGCACTCCATAAAAGGCATGAGGCCGTACCATCCCATGATGCCGGGGGCACCCAATGTGACGGGCCACGGCACGAGTGACGACGTGTACGACAGCGAACCGGTGAGTTGAGGGAGTGCGAGGCGCACGCCGTGGGTCGAAAAATGATTCTCACCGACGCGCACATCGAACGTGGTGTTTGATGCCGAAAACTCGTGAACGTCGTAACGGTGGAACCACGACCGGCCCGTGCTGCCGTCGAGTACCTGCACGAAGGCCTCGTCACGCACCCCATCTTCGCCAAGCACGCCGCGAAAAATGCCGGGAATCACTGCCCATCGTTGAGATTGCGTGTGATCGACGAGTTTGACGTACCAACCCTCAAAGTAGGGGGTTCGAGCACGTTCACCGTGAAAGCCTTCTGGGTGCAGCACACCACGGGCAAATGCCACGGGACCTCGCATAGTCCGACTCTACGCGTCGCCCGCAAACGAGTCACGCGCTCGTCGCGCGGAAACACAGCCGAAACCAAAGAACCGGCAGACTAGTGTCATGGCGACTCTTTTCGACGGGTATCAGGATCGGACGCACGCGAAGCGGCCCCGACCCGGCGTCGTTTCGCCCTTTGACGAAATGTTTGCCGATCTCGCAAAAACGGGGACGCCACGCACGCCGTATGCCGAAATCCATCGAGCGTTGGCCCAGATGACGCAAGAGGAACTGCGTGGTCGCACGGATGCGCTCGCCGAGTCGTATCTGGCGCAGGGCGTCACGTTCGACTTCGCTGGCGAGGAGCGTCCCTTTCCGCTTGATCCGGTTCCGAGAGTTATCGAGCAGGACGATTGGGTTCAGGTTGAGCAGGGAGTCGCCCAGCGCGTGCGGGCTCTCGAGAAGTTTCTTGCCGATGTGTATGGTCCCCAGCTCGCGGTCGCGGATGGTGTTATTCCGGCAGGCCTGATCAGCACGAGTACGCATTTCCACCGACGGGCAGCTGGTATTGAGAGCGCGAACGGCGTTCGCATTCACGTTGCAGGAATCGACCTCATTCGAGACGAGGTGGGGGACTGGCGCGTGCTCGAAGATAACGTTCGCGTGCCCAGTGGGGTGAGTTATGTCATCTCGAACCGTCGAGTCATGGCACAAACATTGCCCGAACTGTTCACGTCGATGAGCGTGAGACCTGTGGGCGATTACCCCTATCGCTTGCTGAACGCGTTGCGGGCATCCGCCCCCGCCGGAATCGACGACCCCACGGTGGTTGTGCTCACCCCGGGTGTCTACAACTCGGCCTACTTTGAACACACGCTTCTTGCGCGACTCATGGGCGTGGAACTGGTCGAGGGTCGAGACTTGTTCTGTTCGGCCGGTCGTGTGTGGATGCGCACCACGGCGGGTCCCACGCGAGTTGACGTCATCTATCGCCGGGTCGACGACGAGTTTCTCGACCCGCTTCAGTTTCGACCGGATTCGGTGCTCGGCTCGCCGGGCATGTTGCTCGCGGCTCGGCTGGGTCATGTCACCATTGCCAACGCGGTCGGCAATGGTGTTGCCGACGACAAGCTTGTCTACACCTACGTGCCCGACTTCATTCGGTACTACCTGCACGAGGAACCCATTTTGCCGAATGTTGATACGTGGCGACTTGAGGAACCGGCAGCCCTCGAAGAGGTTCTCGACCGTCTCGATGAGTTGGTCGTCAAACCGGTGGATGGCTCCGGCGGGAAGGGCCTCGTGGTCGGCCCGGACGCCACCGCCGAAGAGCTCACCGAACTGAAAGCCAAGCTCATTGCCGATCCGCGGGGGTGGATTGCGCAACCGGTTGTTCAGCTCGCCACCATTCCCACGATTGTCGAAGACGGCATGCGCCCGCGCCACGCCGACCTGAGACCCTTCGCGGTTAACGACGGCAACGAGGTCTACGTGCTTCCAGGTGGACTCACGCGGGTCGCGTTGCCGGAGGGGTCGCTCGTTGTGAACTCGAGCCAAGGTGGCGGTTCGAAGGACACGTGGGTTGTCGGCGAGCGGGTTCGTCGCACCGGTAATCAACCGGTGGATGTCGCGGCGCTCGTGGCGGACCAATCCGCGTTGACCACGCTCGACGATGTGGAACCGGCGCATCTCGAAATGGACTCGCACCTCCCCGAGGTCAGTCCCCGGGACTTCGACGGCGACGCTCGCACACGTCAACAGATCGAACAACAACAGCAATCGGCGCAGGAATCATCGGAATCGTCGACGCAAATTGGCGGTGTCACATGCTGAGTCGAATCGCAGAGTCGCTGTTTTGGATCGGTCGCTACGTTGAGCGCTCGGACGGGACCGCCCGCATTCTCGATGTGCATCTCCAGCTCCTCTTGGAAGACCCGTGGATTGATGAGAACACGGCCTGCCGCTCGTTGCTGTCGGTCATGGGTAGTGATGACGAAGGCGATGCGCCGGTCACGCGCGGCGACGTCATGAACCTCCTGGCGGTCGATCGAACTCATCCGGCGAGCATCGCCTACGCCATCGCGTCGGCGCGAGAAAATGCGCGTCGAGCTCGTGAGGTGGTGTCGACGGAACTCTGGGAGTGTCTCAATACAAACAACGCTCGGATGCCCCGCAAAGTCGCCGGTGACAAGACGCACGAGTTCTTTCGGTGGGTGCGGGAGAGGGCGGCACTGGCCATCGGAATCGTCGATTCGGCGACGAGCCATGATGAGGCGTGGCAGTTTTTCACGCTGGGTCGAGCCATCGAGCGCGCGGATATGACCGCCCGCTTGCTCGCGACGCGCTCGCTCACGGAGGCGAGCGGCCCGAGTTGGACGACAATCCTGCGTTCGTGTGGCGCCTATGAGGCGTACTTGCGCACCTATCGCGGCGTGCCGAGCACGAAAAACGCGGCGGAGTTTCTCCTCACCGACCGACTCTTTCCTCGCTCGAT
>RFQD01000146.1 GCA_009925875.1 Microbacteriaceae bacterium
TCAACTCGCGACGCGCAATCAGTCGCTTCGCGCGTCGCTAACCTACATCGTCGCCCAAATAGCGGGCGCGGTTACCGGTGCCGTGCTCGCCAACCTCATGTTCGAACTTCCCGCGGTGACGTTCTCCGCACATGAACGCACTGGCGTCGGCATGATGGTGGGAGAAGTGCTGGCAACCGCGGGATTGATTGCTGTGATCGGCATACTTGTCGAGCGTAACCTTGCCAATCTGATACCCGTCGCCGTGGCTGCGTGGATTGGCTCGGCATGTTTCTTCACGTCATCCACGTCGTTTGCAAATCCGGCGGTCACAATTGGACGGATGTTCAGCGACACATTTGCCGGAATTGAACCAGCCTCCGTGCTTCCCTACATCGCGGCTCAGCTCGTCGGCGCGGGAATTGGCGTGCTCATCGTCAGGGCATACTCGCGTGCTGCACGGCTCACCTCAAAGTAAGGACGAGAAATGTCACAGAAAAAAGCAACAGTGTTGTTCGTTTGCGTTCACAACGCAGGGAGATCGCAGATGGCTGCCGGGTATCTGCAGCATTTCGCCGGTGACCGCGTGCAAGTCCTTTCGGCCGGCACGGAACCAAAAGACCAGGTGAATCCGTCGGCAATTGCCGCGATGGCCGAAGAAGGAATTGACATCGCTCACAGCACGCCGAAAGTCCTGACCACCGAGTCCGTGCAGGATTCCGACTACGTCATCACAATGGGCTGTGGGGATGCCTGTCCTTTCTTCCCCGGCAAGACTTACCTCGACTGGCCGCTGAGCGACCCTGCCGGCAAGGGGGTTGACGAGGTTCGTCCGATTCGTGACGAGATTCGCTACAAGGTCGAAGCACTCATCGCAGAAATAGACGCGAGATTTCCACGTCGCTAACGAGAACGGCGTTAATTCTTCACCCCGAGGCTAAGCCTTCGGTCCTCGCCACTGATTTGCCCGGATGTTCTGCGCCGCAAGTTCTGCCGTTTCGGCAATGCGCTTCGCTCGAGTCGTCGGCGTCTTCGCCTGGCTAATCCATTCCAGAATTTGCTTTCGCACCCCGCGCGGGAAGTTTTCGAAGTTCTCCCGACTCCCCGCGTGAAGAAGGAACGCCGTCTCGAGATCCTCGGGAACTTCGGCGTTTTGTGCACCGTCGATGCGCGACCACGAGCCATTTGCCTGCGCAATCTCCACCGCCGCGAGTCCCGCGGGTGTCATGAGCCCCGCGGAAGTAAGGTCGGCAACACGGTTCTTGTTGGACGTCGACCACGCACTCGTCGGCTTGCGTGGGGAGAGGTAAAGCTTCGTCTTTTGGGCGTCAACTTTTCCCGGAACACTGTCTACCCATCCAAAGCGCAGAGCGGCGCGCACGATTTCGTCGTATGTCGGCGCCGGCAGCCCTGTTGCCTTCTTGGCGTAGACCACCCACAGTCCCGGCGACGCCGAGTGGTGCCGCTCCAGCCACGCACTGAGCTGTTCGATTTCGTTGACCTCTAAGTGCTCCCGATCCTGCACATTAACTAGGCTATTGCCATGCGAAATCAGTCCGGGGCGCTTCTCGCGTGTTCTCTTCTCGTGCTCGGACTTGTCGGTTGCTCATCCGATGCACAGCGCACGGCAAGTGGGCCCGACGAGTCCGGAGCAGTCGACGCCGTGCAGGTGGTGACGTGTCCGGATCAACAGGAGTCGGGTGCTGGGTTTGCACCGAGAAAAATCCCGCTCATCAACGAGACGAGCATGACAATCAAACTCCAAGTCGATTCGACGTCATGGAGTTGTGCTAACTACAGCGGCACAATGAACCCGTCGCAGTTGAATGGGCTCGTGATTCCGCCGAACCTCGGCAAAGATCCGGCGATGGTCACGGTGTCGACCGACACGTCACACGCGGCGCTTCCCCTCGGCGTTCTCGCCAACATCGGAAGTTCCGACATGCCGTGGATCAGCATCGGTCACGGATATATCATCGTCAGCCAAATCTATGGATACACCCCCTGTCCCGACGCAATGTCACACAGTGGCGCGTGCGAATTGCCTCTCGTCGACAAAGCGGGGGTCAACCACGGAAAGTTTTTCCTTTCCTCGTTCGACCACACGGGACAAGAGGACGACAAATACTGGAGCGCACTGCGGTTCTTCCCGGTGTAGTCGACTCATTTGCGCGATAGGCCCAGCTCGTCGAGCCGTGCCCGAATCAAATCGCGGATGAGCTCATGATCGACCTTCCAGTCGACTGGAACGCGAATCAGCCCTTTCGTCGTGTCATAGCCGGCCAGTCGGTGTGCAAAGTCTGCCATCACCGCGTCACTCCATGGAGCAAGCGATAAATGTTGCCGGGCTGAACTCACCCCAAAAACGTATTTTCCGCTGATCTGAACCTGAGGAACGTTCCACGCAATTTTGAGTTCGGCGTTCGGAAAGGCGAGCTGGATGCCCTCCAAAACCGACCGCAGTGTCTCTTGTTTTGGGCTCTCAAGACTGCACAGGTAATCCTCGGCACTGGCAAAACGTGTTCCTGTCATGGTTCCAGTATCACGTCGCGCAGTCTTCCGATCACGAAATGGACTCGCATAACGGGTCGCTACACTCAAGGCATGCCGACTGCCATTGATTTCGTTACCGTCTCGACGGCGGGGCTGGAATCATCTCCGCATGCCGACGCCCTCGCGGGCCTGCGTGCCAACGAGGCTCGATACTTCAAAAATAAGTACGACATTGAATTCTTCACCGAGCCGGCTTCCGAGAAGCCGGAAATCGTCGACTACGTCAGCCGGGTGCTTAACGAGCGAGAGATTGTCATCGCATCGACGCCGCTCGAAGTGACCGAGATGATGATTGATGCGGCGGAAGGCCGTATCAGATGGACCTATGTGTTCTACCAAAGCGGCCTCGTCATCAACGTGCTCTATACGATGGACAACGCCAAAAAGCGCGCGGTGGGCTTCAAGCTCTCAATGGGCATGGATATCCCCGACGAACTCGCGGACAAATTCAAGTTTGCACGTCAGAAATCAAAACTGGCGGGAGAAATTCGAGGATCATTCTTCGTCGTCAAGAAGGAATACGCGTAACGCGGTGACCCAGCCTTTCGCGGAATAAGTCATCTCCCCGGCGGTTATTGCCTGCATGGTGAATTATTTCAACCCGGATGTTCCTGCGGGAGCATTTGATGCCTTTTTGCCCGACGCTCTCGAAAAAAGCCGTACCCAACGCAATTGGCACGAGGAAGATGGGGCGCTCCCGGCTCTGTATTTGAGCCACGGGGCTCCTCCGCTCCTCGATGACAGTGAATGGATGGGCGAACTCCACGACTGGGCCATGAATCTCCCGAAACCCAGGCACATCCTGATTGTGAGCGCACACTGGGAGCAAGCACCGCTCATGATTAGTTCGCCCGATGCAAACACTCCCTTGGTTTACGACTTCGGCGGATTTCACCCGCGATACTACGAACTCACTTACCCGACTCCCGATGCCAATGAGTTGGCCGGCCTTGTCGCGAGCGTGATGACCGACACGGAGCCGCTGTACCAGCATCCGGCACGCGGTCTCGATCACGGTGCATGGGTGCCTCTCAAAGTGATGTACCCCCTCGGCGATGTTCCTGTGCTGCAGTTGAGCATTCCCACTCATGAACCGGACAAGCTGATGAAAATTGGGGCGCGCCTCGCACGACTTCGTGAGCACGGGGTGCTCATCATCGGCTCGGGATTCATGACTCACGGACTGCCATTCATGACACCGTCCATGATTAGCGGTCGAGAGATTCCCTCCTGGTCGAGTGAATTTGATGACTGGGCTGTCAACGCGCTCCGTCGAGGTGACGTTGACGAATTGGCCACGTTCAAAACCTCCGCACCCGGTATGCCCTATGCCCATCCGACGGACGAGCATTTCATCCCCTTGTTTGTCACATTGGGGGCCTCCACAGATCTCGCTGTTGCACCAACAATGACAATCGATGGATACATGATGGGATTTTCTAAACGGTCGTTTCAAACGACGAGCTAAGCGAGTCGGACACGTGTCGCGACGGATGAGAGCGGACCATTGGTCTGTTTGTGCCGTCATAACCTGCGCCAAACCAGCATCTTCGGTAATAATCGTCGAATGACCGGACTGCGACCACGGAAGCTCGTCTCAGGGCTGGCACTCGTTCTGGCCGCGTCAACCGTCGTCACGACCCTCAGCGGGTGCTCACCGGCAGGTCTCAGCCTGGACACGATCGGTCAGATTCGCCAGATTGACGGTGGCACCGTAATGACCGTTCCCGCATTGTGGGCAGGTCAACAAAC
>RFQD01000147.1 GCA_009925875.1 Microbacteriaceae bacterium
CGTCTGCTGGCAGACGAGCGAGTTGGTGCCAACGAACATTTTGTTCAGCGGGTTGTTCGGGTCAGCGGCCTTGCGGTACGGCATGACGTTGTACACAACACGCTTGAGGTCGGACGTCCAGTTCTCGTTCGGAGCCAAGGTGGCGCCCGAACCCGTCGTCGGAGCAATGACCCGCGTGATCTTCAGTCCCGACATGCCGTTTGAGGCATCTGGAAGCACGATCTTGGCGCCGCCCAGCGTTGCCGAGACATTGAATCCGCTCGAGTAGGGCACCTCGACGACGTAGTACGTCTGTCCCTCAACGATCCCTGTGGGGAGTGCTCCGCTCGCGCGACTGAATCGAACGGCATCGCCGACGACCAGGTTGTGAGCCGAGGGGGTGTCAAACGCAAGCGAACGGGTGGGGCCGAAGCCGTTCGTGGAGTCGAAGACGCGCGCAGTGTCCGCGACCACCGGCAGGAAGGTCAGCAGAGTGGTGCCCGAGGTGCGGTTGGTCGCGCCCGTGATGTCACTGTTGGTCTGCGACGTCCACTGACCGATCGAGTAGACGATCATGCTGTTTTCACGTTCGGCAACCGCAGCACCCGAGTGCTCCTGAATCGGAGTGGTGTTGTCGATGAAGGTACGTGAAATACAGTTCTGTCCGGCGTCACCGGCAGCCGGGAAGCCAGCGCCCTCGGTGCGTCCGATCTTGCCGATGAAGTACGACGCGGTTCCCGAACCGTAGCCCGGGATGAGCGGCGTGACCTGGTAGGCGGTCGTGTTCGCAGGGGCGTCACCTGCGGCGGCACCCATCGAGTTGAAGGTGTTCGCAGCACCCATCGTCTTGACGATGGTCATCGAACCCGTTCCCGCACTGGTGGTCGTGACAGCGTCACCCGTCTTGGTCGCGGAGACCGTGAAGGTGTTTGCCGTCGCGGCGGCCTTGACGTAGTAGTTCGTGTCAGCGGAGAGACCGTTCGGGAGGGCACCCGTGGTCGTGAACTTGACGCGATCGCCCACGGCGAGACCGTGAGCCGACTTGGTGAAGGTGGAACCGGCGACGGTTCCCACACCAACAGAAATGTTGTTGATGAAGACGAACTTGGCCTGGCAGCGGAAGATGCTGTCGACAGTGGCCTTGGTCGGACCATCCGAGGTCGTACCGAGACCCTCGAGCGGAATCTTCGCAGCAGCGTCGCCGGGGTTGACCGCGATACCGACGGAGTCGATGGCGAACGGAACGTTCACGTACTCACCGTTGGTGTTCGCGTTACCCTGCTTCGACGAAGCGCGGGAGTAGTCAATCTGTCCGACCGTGTTGCCCTTGTTGATCGTGCGTGAACCACCGGTGAACGTCGAGACGTTGGAGAGCGACGCAACGGAGCCTTCGGCCACGGCGAGAATCTTGTAGCCGTCACCGGAGCCCTTCGCACGAAGCAGGTTCTGAGGGTTGGCGAACGGCGAAGCCGTGGGATACGGCGTCGGAGCCGCCGTGGGAACGGGACGATCGGGGCGCGGCTGCAAGAACTCGCTCTGGCCCTCGCCGATCGTGGACTTGTAAGACGCAAGCTTGCCATCGCCAATGGCGGCGGCAATTTCGTCCATGACGTCTTGTGTAGTGTCTGAACCTACACCGACGAGTGCGGTGGACGACGGACCACTGGGGTCCGCGTTCGCAGGTACAACGAGGCCGACGACGGACAGCGCTACAACGCCGAGTCCAATCGCGAGCTTCGTGAAGGTGGTCACCTTCATGGGTGGATATCCTTTCAGGATTGTGAGGATGGGCAAGACGCCATCTCAATCAACCTAAGGAGAGCCACTAAACATCCCGTGTGCGCAAGGTTAACGTTTGGAAACGTAAACCTAAACGCGCTCAATTTTGCGACGCGACTGACGCAGCATCAGCGGGCCCGCAACGCATAACGGAACACCGGCAGCGAGCCCGAGACCGGCCACCGCCGTGTGTATTCCCACGTTGTCGGACGTGGTTCCGATCGACGGGCCCGGCGTCGGCGAGGCACTCACCGTCGGAACCGGCATCGAGGTGGCTGGTGCCGCCGCTGGAGCGTTGCGGTTGGACCGCGGCGCGACCGCTGCGGACGTCCCCGGGCATCCCGATTGCAGTGACTCGGGGGAACGAATCGCGCTGCTGAGAGCTCGGGTGGCGGCCACAAAATCCGACGGCATCGGAACGTAGCCTTGCGGCAACATTCCGCGCGCGGAACCCGGTACTTGCCCGTCACCCGCGGCATAGTCCAGCAATCGCGCATAGTCGGTCGACAGAGTGGAATCAAGTTGACACGCATTGATGGCGGCGTACACCACTTCGGAGAGGGGGTAGGCACCGGCCACGGTCGTTCCCGGATTGGCGACCACCACGCCGGGCACGCTCGAGGGTGTGAAGGAAGAAACCGCGGCATTAATTGACGTCGACGTTGGGGTCACCTGATCCCCGTTGGCGTTGACAATTGCGGCCACATCGAGACCGAATCTGCTCGCCGCCGACGCGTCGGTAATGGAAATCATCAAGCGCTCGCCGGCCGGCTGTGGCGGCAGCGCACTGTAGCCGGGCGGCGTTTTCGTAATGTTCCACGACGTCTTGACGTTCCCGTCGGCGCGCAGCGTGCGGTAGGCGGTCTCTTGCATGTCGTTGTAGTACGGGCGCATGTCGAGTGTGCCGTAACCGGGCTCACCCAGTCCTGACGAGCCGACGAACGTGCTGAGATCAGTCTTGGGAAACGATGACGACGGCTCACCCGTTCCGAGAGCCAACGAGACGTACTCCGGGTTGATACGCATGCCATTGGGGTCGGGCGTGCCATTCAAGAATGCGACCGCGTCAGGGCTGGTTCGAATCCACTGCCACACGTGCCGATAGGCGTCCGCAGTGCCCAAGGCCACCAAGAGTCCTTCGGGATACGACGTATTCCATTTGTCGAATGCGGGGTTCAGGGCAATAAATTCTGGGTCGGTCGTGACGGAGAAAGGATTTGCCTCAAGCACCGCGTCACCCGCACCCAGACCGGGGTTGTCGACCCGGTACGACTGAGTGAGCAACTTCGCCACAATTCGCTGGTTCAACACGAGGTTGGACAACCGTGTGCCATTCTTGGCAAAGACATCGGGCGTCGAAGTCCCCAAGACGTTGTAATCAATGTTGTAGCCAAAAACGATGGCTGACTGCGCAACGGGCGCATACACGATGTTGTTGCCCTTGCGCTCTTCGGCACTGAGCGGCTCCGATACGAAGGCCAACCGTGACGCACCCGAGACCGAGCTGACGATTTGCGCACGCGCCTCATTGTCACCGATGAGCGAGAAGCCGTAGGTGGTTCCCGAGCCGCACAAACCCGGCTGCCAGGACGTGAACGCATCGGCGATGACTTCGGAACCCACGACTCGGCGCTCGGCTTGACCGATCGCGCACGACTGACTCACGGATTCAAAGTTGAGCGGAAAGACGAGTCGGTCATCCCAGTTCGTCGGCGAGAATGGCGATCCCGCGACGCGTGGCGGCAGACTCGCCGATGTGTCGGAACCATCGGGATTCTTGTCACCGCGGGGAACAATCACGAGCCAGCACGGCCGAGGCAAGGTTATCCCGTCGGGTTGCAGCAGCTCACCGCCACAGCCCAAGTGCGGAGCCTCAAGACTCGTTTGGAGTTCGAACGTCACGCGTCCGGTTCCATCGCTTCCCGTGCGAGCCGCGGTCACCTCATTCGTTGTCGTTGGGGAGAACGGAATCAGAAGCGGGTCGGAAATCGTGTCACCACGAACCGTGGTGAAGGGATACGCGTACGCCGTGCCTGCGGGCTGACCGGGAACTTGCAACTCGGGATGCGATGCCGCATCGAACGCGGGGTCCGACAAGGTCAGCGTTCTCGTGGCCACACCGTCTCCGGTGAGGTCTTGCACCGACTTGACCGGGGCGCCGAACTGGCATTGGTCGGGCGTGGGTGAACCGGCATCGCCCCAACACTGCATGATTTGCAAGAAGTTGGTGCCGTAGTCGGAGGGGGATGTGGGCAGGCCTCCGCTCCAGGTGATGTCGACACCCTGGTGTCCGAGGTGCTCGGTCTGACCCACCGTCACGGAAAGGTTGTTCAACGCCGTGGCATTCGGGCTGGCCGACCCCATGTGCTCGACCCCCCACACCTGGGTGACGGCGGAATCGGTTGTGGCGGCCTCGGCAGCGATGCCGACCAGCGAAAAGCTGGATACTCCGACGAGCGTGAGACCCACACCACTG
>RFQD01000148.1 GCA_009925875.1 Microbacteriaceae bacterium
GCGTATTTTGGAGGCCCCGAATCCCCCGCTGCCGGCGCAGACCCGCATATTTACGGTTTCTAATCAGAAGGGTGGGGTCGGAAAGACGACTTCGGCGGTGAATCTCGCGTCGGCATTTTCTCGACTGGGTGCACGCGTCCTCGTCATTGATCTTGACCCACAGGGGAATGCCTCGACGGCCCTGTCTATCCCGCACACCCATGACGTCCCGGGCATTTACGACGTGCTCGTCAACGACGTGCCGATGTCGAGCGTTCTGCAGCGGTCTCCGGAGGCGGGTGAACTGTATTGCGTGCCCTCGAATATCAATCTGGCGGGAGCTGAAATTGAACTTGTCGCAGACGAACAATCCCGGTATCGGTTGAAGGTCGCCCTGCGCGAGTTCTTGGACGGGAGCCCCGCTCCGTTTCACTACGTTTTTATCGACTGCCCGCCGTCCCTAGGCTTGCTTACGGTCAATGCGCTCGTCGCCGCGAAAGAAGTCTTTATTCCTATTCAATGCGAGTATTACGCCCTGGAGGGCGTCACGCAGCTCGAAGACACGGTAACTCGTATTGGAGCAGCGTTGAACCCTGACCTTCGCCTCTCGACGATTCTGCTCACGATGTACGACGGACGAACCAAATTGGCTCAAGAGGTAGCGGAGAATGTTCGCGCACACTTTCCCGTTCAAACCTTGGGCACAATCATTCCGAGAACCGTCCGTATTTCCGAGGCTCCAAGTTATGGACAAACGATTCACGCGTACGACCCCGGTTCCATCGGAGCCATCACCTATCTTGAGGCCGCACACGAGATAGCCAATCGCTTTTCGGCTGCAGGAGGATCCTTCTAATGGCAACTAAGAGAACCGGATTAGGCCGCGGAATCGGTGCGCTGATTCCTGGGGCCCCCGAGACCACGAGCCGAACAGTTGATGCTCTCTTCAGCCAGGGCGCATCGACCTTACCGGCGCGACCCGGAGACACGGTTACTCCGCCGACGGCGGCAGACGAACAGGGACTCGTAGAAGTTCCCGGCGCGCGGCTGGCCTATCTCAATCCGCAAGATATTGTTCCCAACCCCCAACAGCCCCGACAAGTCTTCAACGAGGACGAACTCGCGGAGCTCGTCCACAGCATCCGCGAAATCGGCATCCTTCAACCCGTCGTTGTGCGCCCCATGCCGGGCAAGAACACTTTTGAGCTCATCATGGGTGAACGACGTCTCCGGGCGTCAAAAATTGTCGGGCTTGAGAGCATTCCGGCAATCGTCAAGGAAACCGCAGATGACGCCATGTTGCGCGATGCGTTGTTGGAAAACCTTCATCGGGCGCAGCTCAACCCATTGGAAGAAGCTTCGGCCTATCAGCAGTTGCTCGCAGACTTTGGGTGCACGCAAGAACAACTCGCCGAACGCATTGGGCGTTCGCGCCCGCAGATTAGCAACACGTTGCGCTTACTGAAGCTCCCCCCGACGGTGCAGAAGCGTGTCGCCGCGGGTGTTCTGAGTGCCGGCCATGCTCGCGCAATTCTTTCCGTTGGCGACGCTGGCGCAATGGCGAAGCTCGCCGACAAAATCGTTAACGAAGAGCTCTCGGTTCGGGCAGCAGAGGCGCTGGCAGGAACGGCGACGGAGCGTAAGACGAAGCCCACGCAGCCACAGCCCGGGGGCAGAACGGTGATGTTGAACGACATCGCGGAACGTCTCGGCGATCGCCTGAACACCCGGGTAAGGATTTCACTATCGGCTAAAAAAGGTCTTATTGGCATCGAGTTTGCCAGCGTCGAAGATCTGAACCGAATACTGGCCGAGTTGGGGGAGAGCGGCTTCGGACAGTAGCACTGGCGCCGCAGCGTGTCAGCGGAGTTGTCGAGCCGCTCTCACCGCAAGGGTGTGGTACACCTCCGGCAGCGAGAACCCCGCCGCTTCGATAGCCAGGGGCGCGCTGGAGGTTTCGGTGAGACCGGGCAAAGTGTTTGCCTCGAGAAAGTGCGCAGCCCCCCGATCATCCACGATGATGTCAATCCGGCTGAGGTCTGACAGGCCCAACACGGCATGGGCGACGAGAGCCACCTCTCGTGCGCCCGCAGACGCACTCTCGCTCACGCGAGCGGGGACAAAAAAGTTTGTTTCGCCCGCGGTGTAGCGCGCCTCAAACGAATAGGTCCCCTCGAGCGGGACGATTTCGACGAGCGGCAAAACAATCGGCCCATCGCCGAGGTTGACGACCGTGGCCGATATCTCTGTGCCACCAATAAACGCTTCCACAATGGCGACGTCGTGATACGTGAAGGCGTCCACCATCGCACGCGGCAGCAACTCCGGGTCATGGATGATTGTGACACCCTGGGCCGAGCCGCCCTGCGCTGGCTTGACCACGACGTGTTCTCCGAGTTCACGAAGAATGAGGCGGAGCACATTTGCAGCACCGAGCTCACGAAACGCCTCGCGCGTGACTGTTAATGACGGAGCCGTGGATACGCCTGCTCGCTCGATGAGCGTCTTCGCCGTGGGCTTCGACCATGCCAACCGAGCGGAGGACGACGCCGGTCCAACGTAGGGAAGTCCGTGCGCACTCAAGAGGGCGAGCAGGGCCCCGTCCTCACCGCTTGATCCATGCAACGCGGGCCAGACAACGTCGGGGGCAATTGCGTCAAGTCGCGCAAACAGGTCTGCGTCGGGATCGAGCAGGACAACAGTGTGACCGCGCTCGGTGAGCGCATCAGCGACGCGACGGCCCGTGCGGAGTGAAATTTCGCGCTCATGAGAGATTCCACCCGACAAGACAGCGATGGTGAGCAAGTCGGTCATGGCACATCCTTCAGGTGGGAAAAAGAGAACAGGCTGGGAAAACTCAACTGAGGTCTGGTGGCGGTGCGGTGACGGAATCCGTCGCGCGCGAAGGGGTTAGTCGCCCCGTACCGGCGAAGGTCTCCAACAAGTCACGCTCGCCCGAGATCACATTTGCCAGTCGGCGAACACCGACCCGGATGGACTCCGGGGTGGGGTAACAGAACGAGAGTCGAATGTTGTGACGCCCGCCGCCGTCCGCGAAAAACGCCGTACCTGGCGTGTAGGCAACGAGCTCGGTGACGGCTCGAGGAAGCATGGCCTTGGAGTCGAGATCGTGTGGAAGGGCGACCCAGATGTAAAAACCGCCATTTGGCACGTTCCACGTCAGTTCGGGGAGGTGCTCTGAGAGTGCCTCGAGCATGGCGTCTCGGCGTTCACGGTAAACGCCTCGGAACTGTGTGATTTGCGCCTGCCAGTCCGCTTGTGAGAGGTAATCCGAGATGACGAGCTGGCTGAACGAGCTCGGGCAGAGAATCGCCGCCTCGGCAACGAGCACGAGCTTCTCGCGTATGGCATGGGGGGCGAGCGCCCAGCCGACGCGAAAGCCAGGAGCTAACGTCTTGGAAAAGCTTCCCAGGTAGATCACGCCATCTGGGCTGAGCGAGCGCAACGCTGAGGGAACGGGCTCGTCAAAGTGCAGCAAGCCGTAGGGGTTATCTTCCAGGATGAGGATGCCGGCTTCCGCGCAGATACGAACAATCTCGGGACGACGTTCTGCACTGAGCGTGACGCCAGCCGGGTTGTGGAAGTTCGGAATCGTGTAGAGAAACTTGATTGTGCGTCCCTCTGCCCGCAGTCGCGCTATGCCGTCGGCGAGTGCCTCGGGAACCAAACCGTCAGCATCCGTCTCGAGGTGGACGACCTCGGCCTGGTACGACCGGAATACACCGATGGCACCGACATAACTCGGCGCCTCGGCCAAAATCACGTCACCTGGATCGATGAAGAGTTTTGTGACCAGATCAAGTGCTTGTTGGCTACCCGTTGTGACAACGACGTCGTCGGCACTGGCTGAGATTCCTTCGAGCGCCATGATGTCGAGAATCTGCTCGCGTAGCGCCGGAACGCCTTGCCCAGATCCGTATTGGAGGGCCGCTGGACCAGATTCACGCATGACACGAGCAAGCGCGTTCGAAACAAGGTCTTCGGGGAGCGCGCGAACGTAGGGCATGCCTCCCGCGAGGGAAACCACCTCGGGCCGCGAGGCAACCGCAAAAAGGGCACGCACCTCGGAGGCGCTGAGCCCGGTAGCGCGCTCCGCGTAATGCCCGAACCAAGGGTCGAGGTGTATTTCCCCGACGTGCGGATTTGCGCTC
>RFQD01000149.1 GCA_009925875.1 Microbacteriaceae bacterium
ACGTGGCTGATGATGCGAGCGTGACCGCCGGAATCGATGCGGTCGTGTCGAAATTCGGCCGCCTCGACATCGTGGTGAACAATGCGGGCATTGGCGCTCAGGGTGACGTGTCGGGCAACGATGACGACGAGTGGCATCGAGTGTGGGATGTCAACGTCGTCGGTATGGCTCGAGTTAGTCGAGCCGCCCTGCCGCACTTGCGAACCTCTCCGTCGGCGGCAATCGTCAACCTCTCGTCAGTCGTGGCGACCGCGGGCGTGCCTCAGAGGGTGCTCTACAGCGCGACGAAGGGCGCCGTCCTCGCCATGACTCGGGCAATGGCGGCCGACCATCTGCGCGAGGGAATTCGCGTTAACGCCGTGAACCCGGGCACCGCCGACACCCCGTGGATTGACTCATTGCTGTCGAAGACTCCCGACCCGGTGGCTGAACGGAAAGCGCTCGAAGCGCGTCAACCGCACGGACGTCTTGTGAGCCCGGACGAGATTGCACACGCCGTTGCGTATCTCGCGAGTCCACGATCCGGCTCGACGACGGGTACCTCCATTGCTGTTGATGGCGGAATGCAAGAGCTACGCCTGCGGCCCGAGTAAGCGCGCACACGAGAGAGCTTCCATCGTGACAATACGTTCAACGCCCGCAACACCGGCCACGCCCGCACTGTTTGATCTCGCCGAGGGCATCCTGTGGGATGACCGTGCGCGTCTCGTGCGATGGGTCGACATTCGCGAAGGTCGAGTTCTTGCCGGCACGTTGTCGGGCGATGAAATCGCCATCGTGGATGACCGCAGTCTCGGTCAAACGGTTGGCGCCGTTGCTCTTGCCGAGGACGGCGGGTTGCTCATCGCCGCAGCGCACGGGCTCGCCACAATTTCGCCCGACGGGCAGGTTTCGTTGGGTCCCGACCTCACCCCGATTGTGGCGCCCCACGGTCGCAGCCCGTGGCGACTCAACGACGGTATCGTCGACCCGCAGGGTCGGTTTCTGGTGGGCACACTCGCCCTTGATGAGTCACCGACGGTGATCGATGGTGAGTCGTCAGGGCCTGGCGAAACACTTCTGCGCATCTCGCCCGATGGCGAGGTCGAAACCCTGCGCACGGGCATGGGCATGTCGAACGGTCTGGGGTTTTCGCCCGAAGGGACCACCCTTTACGTTATCGATACGCTCTCGGGCACTCTCTCCCGGCACAGTTACGGCGAATGCTGTGCCGACGGTGACTTTGATGTCAACGAACCGTGGGTCGTGATCATTGATGATTTTCCGTGCTACCCCGACGGCATGACGGTCGATGCGCAGGGTGACCTCTGGGTTGCGCTGTGGGGCGGCTCGCGCGTTGTGCGGTATTCGTGCGACGGTCGGTACATTGACCATGTGGACGTCAACGCCTCTCAACCCACGTGTGCGGGGTTTGTCGGCGAATCCCTGAATAGACTCGCAATCACGTCGGCGCGAAAAGGTCTCGACACGATCACGGACGACGCAGGGTCGATTTTCGTGAGTGATGTCGAGGCGACCGGCCGATTAGAACATCGATGGATGGGCAGCACGACGGCCCCGTACTGGACATAGTCTCAAGGCGAGGGTTGTCGGAGAGAAAGAGGAAACAACGATGAAGCTGGTTCGATTAGGACCCGTGGGCCAGGAAAAGCCGGGTGTTCTTGTTGACGACGACACATTTGTCGATCTGACCGATGAGGTGGGTGATTTCAACGAAGCCTTCTTCGGATCAGGCAAACTTGCTCAGCTCGACAAGGTTGTCGCCGAGCGCGTCGCCGCCGGGAAAACGGAATCAGTCAACGGACGACGTTTTGGCGCACCGTTCGCTCGCCCACACCAGATTCTCTGCATCGGCCTGAATTACAGTGATCACGCCGCAGAAAGCGGCAGCAAGGTACCCGATGAACCAATCTTGTTCACGAAGTCACCGAACACGCTCGTTGGCCCCAACGATGACATCCAAATTCCACGAGGATCCGTCAAAACCGACTGGGAAATCGAATTGGGCATCGTGATTGGTCGTCACTGCTCCTATCTTTCGGATGAAGCCGAGGCGCTTGCATCCATCGCGGGATACGTCTTGGTCAACGACGTGAGTGAACGCGAATGGCAGATTGAACGCTCGGGTCAGTGGTCGAAGGGCAAGTCGGCGCCGACGTTCAACCCCGCAGGACCCTTCCTAGTGACACCGGACGAGGTGGGTGATGCATCGAACCTCGACATGACTCTCGATATCGACGGCGTTCGTCGGCAAACCGGAAACACGAGCAAGATGGTTTTCGGCCCCGCATTCCTCGTGCACTATCTCAGTCAGTTTCTCGCTCTCGAGCCGGGTGACCTCATCAACACGGGAACCCCTCCCGGCGTGGGCTTGGGCATGAAGCCACCGACGTATCTCACGGGCGGTGAAACCCTCACCCTCTCCATCAGCAAACTTGGCACCCAGACGCAACGCGTGTTGCCTGACACTTCGGCGACCTAGTGCGTGCTTTGGTGGTCACGGCACCGGGCGTGGCGGAGGTGCAACACATCGATGACCCGACCGTGCGTGAAGGAGAACTTCTCGTCGAGGTCGAACGTGTGGGAATCTGCGGCACGGATGTGGAGCTCTACACCGGCGAGATGGCGTACATCCAGCAGGGAGTGACCACGTTCCCGCTTCGCCTCGGACACGAATGGGTCGGTCGCGTGATGGACGCGGGTTCCGCATCCGACCACGACTGGATTGGTCGCCGAGTCACCGGAGACACCATGCTCGGCTGTGGCGCGTGTGACTTCTGCCAAAACGGACACCAGCATGTCTGTCCGAATCGGAATGAAGTAGGAATTCGCGGGGAGTGGGCCGGCGCACTCGCAGAAAAGATTGTCATTCCCACGAGGTTTGCGTTTGCGATTCCTGAGCACGTGAGTCTCGCTGCCGGCGCTCTCGTTGAACCCGGCGGGAATTCCCTGAGAGCCGTTCGCGCGGCCGCTATCGAACCGGGGAACCGCGTTCTCATTGTCGGTGCCGGAACAATCGGGTTGCTGTGCGCGCAGTTCGCGCTCGCCGAGGGTGCGGACGTTCACGTGGCCGGAGTGCGCGAGTCTGCACTGCAGCTGGCACAAGAACTCGGCGTTCGTCACGTCTCCACGATCGCGGCGATCGAAGCGGGATCTGACAACTCCTTTGACGCCGTCATTGACGCAACGAGCCTGGTTGACGCCCCGGCGCTGTGCGTGAGACTGGTTCGCCCCGCTGGACGTGTCGTTTACATCGGTTTGTCGTCGACTCCCAGCCTGATTGACACCCGCGACGTTGCACTCAAGGACGTCACGGTCGTAGGAATTCTTTCGGCATCCCCCGGACTGGCCGGTGCGATCCAGAGCTTTGCGTCGGGCGCCGTTGTTCCCGATGCAATCGTCAGCGAGGTCATTTCCCTCGAGGACGTTCCCTCACGACTGGAGGGTCACCGAGGCGCCGGCGCCGCTCCCGGCCCAAAGGTGCACGTCGACCCGCGCATCTAGATCGCTGTGCGAGTCCGATACATCTTGCTCGACTAGGCTCGCCGCGTGGCATTTATCGAAGCACTCGGACTACGAAAAACGTATCTTCCCAAGGGCGCGCCTACGGTACACGCCCTCGACGGGCTGAACCTGGAGGTTCCACAGGGAACCATCAAGGGACTACTCGGCCCCAACGGGGCGGGCAAAACGACGGCGGTCAAGTCGCTGACGACCCTGATTCGGCCCGACGAGGGCACCATGACGATTGACGGCATCGACGTGATGGCGCATCCCGAGCGCATCCGTCCGATCATCGGTGTGTCTGGCCAGTATGCGGCCGTGGATGAGAATCTCACCGGGTTCGAAAACCTCGAAATGGTCGGGCGCCTGTATCACCTCGGCGCCAAGGCCAGCCGCGCTCGGGCCACCGAACTCATCGAACTTTTCGACCTCGTCGAAGCGCAAAACCGCCCGGTCAAAGGGTTTTCCGGCGGGATGCGCCGGCGCATCGACCTCGCCGGCGCTCTCGTCGCCCGGCCGCGTGTCCTCTTTCTCGACGAACCCACCACGGGGCTTGACCCGCGCAGCCGCCTGGCCCTGTGGGATGTCATCCGTTCTCTAGCAGACGAAGGGACAACCGTT
>RFQD01000150.1 GCA_009925875.1 Microbacteriaceae bacterium
CGCAGTCGACGACACGACAGCCATGACTCCGAGTGATCGCATTTCGTTTCTCTCCCGATCTTCACCTGCCCAGACTCTCGGTCGAACGCGCGACCTAGCGCAACTGTAGTCGCGTCAGGCTAGACAAGTTCCGCGGCGCGCGCCGAACGCGAGCGACGCGCATTGCGCAACATATCAATCGACAGGATGACCAGCGCCACCCACACAATCACAAAGCCCGCCCAGCGACCGGCAGGCATGGGCTCGTTGAGCACAAAAACGCCGAGGCAGAACGAAAAAATTGGAGTCGAATACTGGATGAGTCCGATGGCCGTGAGGGGGATTCGACGCGTGGCTGCAGCGAACAACATGAGGGGAATCGCGGTGATGGGTCCTGCCGACATGATCCATAGGGCATACGGAACACCGTGGGCAAAGGCCGTAGCTCCGACGAGACTCGACACGACGAGCCATTGCACAATCGCGAGTGGCGTCATCCACATCGACTCAATCATCAGGCCACTGACCGCGTCGACGTTCGCCCCCACACGCTTTTTGATCAGGCTGTAGAGCCCGAACGACAGGGCGAGCGTGATGGAAATCCAGGGCAACCCGCCGTAGCTGATGGACAAGACAACGACGGCGATTGCGCTGACGCCGACGGCCACCCACTGCATGCGGCGCAGACGCTCGCGCAGTACGACAACGCCCAGAATGACGGTAATGATCGGATTAATGAAGTAGCCCAGTGATGACTCGACGACCTCGTCGTTGACAACGGCAATGACAAACACCTGCCAGTTGATGTAAATCAGCAGGCTTGCAAGGCCCAGCGTGAGCACCGCACGTGTGGAACGAAAAATATGCGCGAAGCGCCCCCACTTGCGAATCGCCGAAATCACGAGTGCGCAAAAAATGAGGGAAAAGATGATGCGATACGACACGATTTCGAACGGATTCGTGTCACGAATGCTCAAGAAATAGAGCGGAAACATGCCCCAGAGTCCGTAAGCGGCAAAGGCGTAGGCGAGTCCGGCTCCGGAGATTCGCTGTGTCGTCACTCACTCATGCTAGTGGCGGGCACACAAGAGGCCCGTCCCCAGTCGGGGACGGGCCTCTCACAGATTGCGCGAGTCTCGAGCGATTCCTCGCTCACGCTCGCGAGTCTGAAACTAGCTGACGATAGCCAGGATGTCGCGGGCCGAGAGAATCAGGTACTCCTCGCCACCGTACTTCACCTCTGTGCCACCGTACTTCGAGTAGATGACGCGATCGCCGACGCTGACGTCGAGCGGAACGCGGTTGCCGTTGTCGTCGATGCGACCCGGTCCCACCGAAAGAACTTCGCCCTCCTGAGGGCGTTCCTTGGCGGTGTCAGGGATGACCAGACCGGACGCAGTGGTCGTCTCAGCTTCGACCTGCTTGACAACGATGCGATCTTCGAGCGGCTTGATGGAGACCGACACGGTTGACCTCTTTCTGTGCTTCATGTAGACGAAAACAACTTGGATTAGCACCCGACGGGTGCGAGTGCTAACTCCGAGTTTACGGGGTGAGTTGGCACTCGCGCAAAGTGAGTGCCAACTTTGCGCGCACGCTAGCTTAGGTGTCATGGATGCCCGCGACGCGCAGCAACTGCTCACACCGCACGGGTTGCGCCTGCTCGACGACGTGACGGCACTGCCAAGCGGACTCGACATCGTCGCCCAGGTTGCTCAATTACGTAAAGACGGCAACGACCCCGCACTCGTCGCCGCCGCCGTCAGCCAAGCTCGCCTGCGACACAAGGCGCGCTCAAAATTCGGTGAGTTTGCCGACACCATGCTTTTTACGCCGGCGGGACTCGAACAGGCCACCCGATTCACCGTCGCCGCGCATCACGCCGGGCGATACTCGCGGGCTGGCTTTCGTCGCGTCGCCGACCTCGGCTGCGGAATCGGCGGTGATGCGCTCGCGCTGGCGTCCCTCGGCATCCGCGTGCTCGCCGTCGACTCCGATGAAGTCACGGCGGCGTTCGCAAGTTACAACCTTGCGCCCTTTCCCGACTGCGAGGTTCGGCACGAGGCGGCCGATTCCGTTGACCTGAGCGAGATGGATGCGCTGTGGTTCGATCCCGCCCGACGCACCGCTGGGCACGCCAGCTCGACGCGGCTCGCCGATCCCGGCGACTGGTCTCCCGCGCTGGACTGGGTTTTTGCGCGAGCGGCCGAGAAACCGTCCGGCATCAAGCTGGGGCCCGGGTTTCCACTTGAGTCGATTCCACCTGAGCTCGGCGGGCAACCGGTCGAGGCACAGTGGATCGACGTGAAAGGCGAAACCGTCGAGTTGGTGCTGTGGACGGGGGCGTTAGCCCGCGACGGCGTGGGACGGTCGGCACTCGTGCTCGCACGAGACGGAGAGCCCAGCGGGTATCACGAAATGACCGGCACCGGGGAGTCGAGTGACGCGCACGTGGGCGAGCTCGGCGCGTTTGTTTACGAGCCGCACGGGGCGGTCATCCGCGCTCGACTCATCGGAGACCTGGCGCGATTTCTTGGAGCACACGCGCTCGACGAACACATCGCCTACTTGAGTGCGGATGCGCACACCCCGACCCCGTTCGCCGACGCGTTTCGCGTGCTCGAGGTGCTGCCCCTCGATTCCAAGAAAATCTCACGGGCCCTCGCTGAGCGCCAGATCGGCACGCTCGAGATCAAGAAACGCGGCGTCGATATCGACCCCGCAACTTTTCGCACGAAACTCAGGTTGAACGGCCCGGAGTCAGCAACGCTGTTGCTCATGCGACTCGGCAGTGGGGCATCCAGCCGTCGAATCGCGGTCGTGGCGAAAAGAACCTAGTACGAGCCAGGAGCGCCCGTGGCGGCAACGATAATCAGCGGGATCAGGAAAAGGAACCCAATGATGAGCGCCGTCAGCACACCCGTGCCGACAATCACCCAGCCGATCGCAACGGCGGCGATCGCCATGCCTCGGCCACCTTCACCCGTCACGCGAATCTTCTTGAGTGCGAGGTGTCCCAGAACGAGACCGGGAATCGCCGTGATGAACGTGACGAGACTAAACAGCGACAAGATAAATCCGACGAGTGCGAAGGTGTTGGTCGGCGGTGCGTCTGCCGCCACCGGCGCGGGAGCTGCGCTCGACGTGGTCGGCGTTGTGGGGTCAAAAACTTCTGAATTGTCAGCCATGACAAAAGCATAATCCGACAGAAAGCGACCCCGCCACTAAAGTGACGGGGTCGCTGGGAGAATCACAGGACGCGCAGCGACTAGCCGACCGACACTCCTCCATTGGCGGCGGCAAAGAGGAACAAACCACCGAATGCGAAGAACCACAGGAGAACTGCGGCGATGCTGATGTAGCCAATGATGAGGCCGGCGATGGCCAGACCGCGACCCTGCTCACCGGTTTTCTTGATCTGGTTCAGACCGATGTGTCCGGTGATGACACCCACAAGGCCGAAGCCGATAATGGACGTCACGAGCGAAACGATGGCGAGAACGTTAGTTTTTTCAGCCGAGCTTGCCGTAGTACTCATTATTTTTTCCCTTCATAAGTCGAAGCGCACCGCGCGCCTCGGAGGTTCACCCCTAATGTTTGTGCATTCCCTCGTGCAGAACAAGACAAAACCACCGTGTGACGAAATCTTTCACAAAGGTTCACTCCGAATAAATGTCCGTCACGGGAAGAGTTGAGTCGGCACCGAAGCTCAGATTGGATGCCTCAGCACCGGCCATAATCAACTCGCTCGCGAGCGCGGCAATCATCGCGCCGTTGTCGGTGCAGAGTTCAAATGGCGGGATGCGCAACTCCACCCCGGCGAGCGCAGCCCGACGCTCGGCCTCCGCGCGCAACCGCGCGTTTGCCGTCACCCCGCCGCCCAAGAGCAGTCGTGGCACACCGAGGTCGGCACACGCGGCGAACGCCTTGGTCAGAAGCACGTCGATCACGGCTTCGCGAAAACTCGCGGCGATGTCGGCGATGGGCACGTTCTCACCCTCATCGGTGAGCTTTTCGACCGTGCGGGCCACCGCCGTCTTGAGACCAGAGAACGAGAAGTCGTAGCGGTGCTTCTCCATGTCTTTGGGCAAGGTGAGACCCCGCGGAAACCGGAACGCCTTGGGGTCACCCT
>RFQD01000016.1 GCA_009925875.1 Microbacteriaceae bacterium
GGGTGATCGAATGCGTCGGGGTTTTCGACGCGGGGCCCGCCGTGAGGCTACCCGCGGTCGACCCCACCACGAGAACGGCCACCAGTACGCCCACAATGGCGACCACTCCGGCAGCTATCCACCACGTTGAGGGGCGCTTCCAAACGGGTGTTTCCGGACGTTGAGCAGAAAAAGTCACGGCGACATTCTCGTCGATACAACTGTGTGTTCGGCGACACTCGTCGTCGCGCGACAGACTGCGTCATAGTCGGCTCGGTTCTGCGCAATCTCGTCTTTGTGGTCAAACACCCACAGCGCCACGGCGATGAGCGGTTCAAACAGGGATCGACCCAGTGGCGTCACGACGTAGTCAACATGCCCGGGAGCGCCGGCACGAATTTCGCGTCCCACCAGGCCGTCGCGCTCGAGTTGCCGGAGGGTGACCGTGAGCATACGGCGAGAAATGCCCGGGACGTTGTCGAGCAGATCGGTGAATCTCTGGGGTTTGCGTGCCAGATGCGAGACGGTCAGCACGGCCCACTTGTCGGCAACACGGTTGAGGATGCTCAGGGCGAGCTCCCGATCGGGACCTCGGAACACGGCACGCACGTCTTCGCGTCGCTCGTGATTCACCGGCATGACAGTTACTTTACACAACCATGGTTACTAAAAGTTACTGCTATCGTTGACCCCATGTCTGCACGCACCGCTCCCAACGCCGTTGTTCCCGTGATGTCCAAACGCGAGATTCTGCTCGTCATGATTGGGCTGATGTCGGGGATGTTCCTCTCCGCACTTGACCAAACCGTCGTGAGTACGTCAATGCGCACCATCGCCGACGACCTCAACGGCATGGCGCTTCAGGCGTGGGTCACGACGGCCTACATGATCATGTCGACCATCTCGACGCCGATTTACGGCAAGCTCAGCGACATTTTCGGTCGCCGACTCCTCTTCATCATCGCCATCGTCATCTTCCTCGCCGGGTCACTGCTGGCCGGTGCGGCAATGGACATGTATCAGCTGGCCATCTACCGGGCGATTCAGGGACTGGGCGCCGGTGGTCTGATGGCTCTTCCGCTCGCCATCATGGGCGACATGCTCGCCCCACGTGAGCGAGCAAAGTACCAGGGCTTCTTCCTCGGCGTATTCGGCATCTCGAGCGTCATCGGTCCGCTCATCGGTGGCGTTCTGTCGGGCACTCCCGAGATTCTCTGGCTTGCCGGATGGCGTTGGGTGTTCCTCATCAACCTGCCGATCGGAATCATTGCCCTGGCTGTTGTCCTGCGATTCCTGCACCTGCCGCGTCACCCGCGTGCGGTTCGAATCGACTGGTGGGGTGCTGCCACGGTCATCATCGCCACCGTACCGCTTCTCGTCGTGGCCGAACAGGGTCGCGAATGGGGCTGGGGATCCCCCGGGGCGCTGCTGTGCTACGGGCTCGGTCTCGCTGGCGCGATCGCCTTCGTGTTCATCGAACGGTACATGGGTGACGACGCACTCATTCCCCTGAAGTTGTTCAAGTCCAGCACCTTCTCGATGTCGACCATCCTGGGCGTCTTCGTTGGCTTCGGTATGTTTGGCGGACTCATGACCATTCCGCTCTGGCTCCAGCTGGTCAAGGGCGCCACACCCACCGAGAGCGGTTTCCTGATGTTGCCGATGATCCTCGGGCTGATGACGGCGAGTATCGTCTCGGGTCAGCTGATGGCTCGAACCGGCAGCTACAAGTGGTTCCCCCGCACCGGCACTTTGTTCATGATGATCGGCTTCTATCTCATGACGTTCCTCACCTACGAGTCACCGTTGTGGTACGTGATGATTGCCATGTTTGCGCTCGGATTAGGTCTGGGTCAGTTGCTACAAACCTTGACCGTCGCCAGCCAAAACTCGGTCGGCTCGCGAGACATGGGAGTCGCCACGAGTTCGTCCACCTTCTTCCGCTCCATGGGTGGTACCGCCGGAACGGCGATTCTGTTCTCCGTGCTGTTTGCCGAGATTCCGAACCGCCTGAAAGACGCCTTCACCGATCCGGCGCTTCTCAACCCGCTGCAAGAGGCGATGAAGACCACCGCCATTGCCCTGAAGACGGACCCCGCGTCCGTCAACCCGAACGACAAGCAAATCTTCGACCTGCTCTCGTCAGGCAACACGGCCGCCATTGGTGATTCGCTCAACGGTGACACGTCGTTCCTGACTGGAGCCAGCCCGGCATTGGCCGACCCGTTCTTGGTGGGATTCTCCAATGCCGTCGTATCGGTCTACTGGATTGGGCTTGCGGTCGTGTCCGTCGCATTCGTGCTCAGCTGGTTCCTCAAGGCCACGCCCCTTCGTCAAAAGTCGGCCATGCAGGAAGCAGCCGACGACAACGCGGCGATGATGGCCGAGAAGGCTGCCGAAATGACCGGCGCAATGGTCAGCGTCGGCATAGAAGCCGAGGTCATCCAGGCCGAAAACGAAGCGGACGCCGCGAGCGCTACGAAAGCTTCTGCGCCAAAGCGCGCACCGAAGCAGCCACCGGCGTCGAAGAAGGCGTAAGTTCCGAGGTTGCGGGTTCGCCCGCGACAGTTCTCAACGGTAAGACCCCTGCCCAGATGGTGCGGGGGTCTCCGTCATTGACCTCTTCATCGGGCATCTTGTTGTTGATCTTTACGCTCACCTCGGTCAACGGAACGCGCAACACGAGCGTGGCCGCGAGCTCCTTCGACTTGTGCGGACGAACCTCGCTCGCACGACCGGGCATGAGGTGCTCGGTGATGATGTGCAGGGCATCCACCTTGTCGGCATTGTCAACGATGGATGCGCACCCCCGAATCATGGCCGATCGGTAGTTCATCGAGCTGTCGAACCCGCTGCGCGCGTACACCAGTCCGTCGAGGTGCGTCACGGTAATGGCCAGCGGTCGACCGTCGGACATGTCGCGGAAAAACGGGCTGCCGGTCGAGCCATGGATGAGCAGAGAATCGCCGTCGCGCCCAAATCCGACGGGCAATACGATGGGCTCGCCGTCGCGCACAAAACCGACGTGCGCCAGAACGGCGGAATCGAGCAGTGAATTGAGCGCATCCCGGTCAAAAACCTGACGGTCATTCAGTCGTGTGATGCGGGTGCGCGGGGAATCGGGCAGGTCTGAACTCATCCCCACAGGTTAGTCGGCGCGCGTGAATTCCACTTCGATTCCTGCGAACCGCGTGCGCATGACGGCGAGCGCCTCGGGGTTGTCGTCGACAAGCGTGAAAGGTCGACCGAGTTCGTGCGCAACGAACCCCGTTGTCCCACTGCCGGCAAAAAAGTCGAGAACGCGGTCCCCCGGGTTCGACGAGGCGGCGATGATGCGTCGCAAGATTCCCTCGGGTTTTTGCGTGGGATACCCGGTTTTCTCTTTACCCGTGGGGGAGACAATCGTGTGCCACCACACGTCAGTCGGCATTTTGCCCCGCGCCGCCTTCTCGGGCGTCACCAGGCCCGGCGCCATGTAGGGCTCGCGCTCAACCTCGTCCGCGTTAAACGTGTACTTCGCAGGATCTTTCACATACATCAAAATCGTGTCGTGCTTGGCGGGCCAGCGGCTCTTTGGCTTACCCCCAAAGTCGTAGGCCCAAATGATTTCGTTGATAAACGACTCTCGACCAAACAGGGCGTCGAGCAACACCTTGGCGTAGTGCGCTTCGCGGTAATCGAGGTGCACATACAGCGTGCCGGTGGGTGAGAGCACACGCCACGCTTCGATGAGTCGCGGCTCGAGAAACGACCAATAGTCGTCAAACCGATCGTCGTAGCTTTTGAGGTCGGTACGGATGCGCTCATACGCGACACCCTGGAATCCCGCATGGCTGCGCGTCACCGGCGTGGGCGGGCTCGCGGAAACCCGATCCGTCGAGCCCGCTGCTCCAGCGGGTTCCTCGTGACGACGCGCCGTCGTGGTCACGCGCGACTGAACGCGACCCGTGTTGAACGGGGGATCAACATAAATCAGGTCGACGGCGGCGTCGGGCATGCCCGTGAGCACGCCCAAGTTTTCGCCCTCGATGACCAGATTCCCCACCCACACAGTCTCTCGCATGCCTAGGCTGGCACCATGCACACCGAAGTAGTTCACGAAACGGACGCCGCGCGATACGTCATCTTGGTAGACGACGTCGAAGGCGGTGAACTGACCTACGAGCTGCGAGACGACGAAATCTTGTTCACGCACACCTTCGTCGACCCGGTACATCGCGGGCTCGGACTTGCCGCCATTCTCGTGCGCAGTGCCATCGATGACGTTCTTGCCACGAGCGACCGGCGCATCACGTCAGGTTGCTGGTACGTCACCGAGTGGCTCGGTAAACACCCCAACTACGTTTCGGATGCGCGCTCGGGTGGTATCGACGCCCTGACCGGCAACGCCTGCCGCATCGTGCCGGGCAAGAACTAGCTCGCGGTACGCTCCGAAATCCACGAGATGACGTCGTCGTACACCTCTTGACGGTTCGTCTCGTTGAACATCTCGTGACGACCGCCCGGATAGACGGTCACGGTCACGTCATCTTGACCGGCGGCGATGTATGCATCGGCGAGCTTCAGCACGCTCTTCTCGCCGCCCAGCGAATCGTCACCACCAATAAAGATGAGGATGGGCACGCGAGCCATGTCCTTCGCCGGTGTGCCGAACAGCCTCAAGCCATCCGCGAGACCAAAAAGTTTTAGCGTGTCTGCCTTGAACGTGAGCGGGTCTTTCGTGAAGTCCGTTGCCACCTTGGAGTCGCGACTGAGCCACTCGTTTCCGTTTCCACCCGCCACGGCAAAACGCTTGTTGAGATCTCCGGCGTTCATGAATCCGGGACGACGATACGCCGTGCCGCTCAGCACGACGCCGGCGTAGCGGGCCGCATCCGTGTTAATCAAAATCTGGCCCTGCAGAGAGCCCATGCTGTGCCCGATAAAAAAGAGAGGCAGTTTCGGATGCTCACCGCGAATGATGTCCGTCATCTGCCGCAGGTCGCGAATGGCTGCGCGCAACCCGCCCGGACCGAGGTGCCCAAGTTGCGACTCGTCGCCACCCCACTGTTCGAGCCCGGTGCGACCATGGCCGCGCATATCCGGCGCGTAGACCGTATAGCCCGCGTTCGCGAAGGCGGTCGCCGGAGCAACGTAGCGCTGGGCGTGATCGCCCAGTCCGTGAACGAGCAGAATCACACCCTTGGGCTTCTTTGCCGGATACACGTCGTAGGTAATGCGCACGCCCTCAGCATCAATAAACGTCATCATGGTGTTCATCCTGTCACCAACGTCGAAGAAAGGCACGAGGTGAGTAGGCTAAAAATCATGCGCTCCCACTACGACGTCATCATTGTGGGTGGAGGGCACAACGGTCTCGTCGCGGCGGCGTACCTGGCGAAATCCGGTCGATCGGTCGTCGTGCTCGAGCGTGATGACCACACCGGAGGCGCCGCCATCAGTGCGCAGGCGTTCGAAGGTCACGATGCGCGGCTTTCGCGCTACTCGTACCTGGTCAGCTTGCTGCCGCAACGCATCATCGACGACCTTGGTCTGCGAGTCGACCTCATCCGGCGTCGATACTCGTCCTACACCCCGGTTCCGGGTGCGCCTGAGCGAGGACTTCTCATCGACGCGCAGGATGCGCAGGCGACGGCCGCGTCGTTCGAGTCAATCGGCGACAGTGCGGATGCCACCGGCTTTGCCGCCTTCTACGCCGATACCACTCGACTCGCCGAAAAACTCTGGCCCACCGTAACGCAACCCCTGCTCACACGATCCGAAGTCAAACGAATCGTCAACGACGACGAGCTGTGGAACGCCTTCATCGAACGGCCTCTGGGCAACGCGATTGAAAGTTACCTCGCCGGTGATGTCGCGCGAGGCGTCGCACTGACCGATGCGCTCATCGGCACCTTCACGCGCGCGCATGACGAATCGCTCGACCAAAACCGGTGCTTCTTGTATCACGTGATTGGCGGGCAGACCGGAGATTGGGATGTCCCCCGCGGTGGAATGGGAGCGGTCACCGACGAAATGGCGCGCGCAGCTCGCCACGCCGGTGCCGAGCTCGTCACGAGGGCGCGAGTGACCCGCGTGGATCCGGGAAGCGCGGAGGCGCGGGCATCCGTCACGGTCGACGTCGATGGCGCGGTGACGCACCTTCTGGCTGACCGCGTGCTGGCCAACGTCTCCCCCTGGGCCCTCGACGAACTCCTCGGCGAATCGCGACCCGACGCCACACGACCTGCGGGTGCCCAAATCAAAGTCAACCTGCTGTTGTCTCGATTGCCACGCTTGGCGGACGCAACCGTTACCCCGGAGCAGGCTTTCGGCGGAACCTTCCACATCAACGAGACCTACACGCAACTCGAAGCGGCCTACGAACAGGCGGCCGCGGGTCAGATTCCCACGACCCTACCGTGCGAAATTTACTGTCATTCGCTGAGTGACCCCACAATTCTTGGGCCCGAACTACGTGAATCCGGTGCGCACACGCTCACCGTGTTTGGCCTACACGCGCCGCACGCCCTCGTCACCTCCGACAACAACGAGCGGGTTCGCGGGGATCTCGTCGCGGCGGTCGTTCGATCCCTGAACAGTGTCTTAGCCGAGCCCATCGACGACGTGGTGTTGCGGGATGCGCACGGCAACCCGTGCATCGAAGGCAAAACGACGCTCGACCTCGAGAACGCGCTCAACATGACGGGCGGCAACATCTTTCACGGCCCGTTGTCATGGCCGTGGTGTGAGGACGATGCCGACCTGTCCACACCGGCGGCGCGCTGGGGCGTGGCAACGGCGCATCCACGCGTGCTGCTCTGCGGATCGGGTGCTCAACGCGGTGGCGCGGTCAGCGGCCTCGGTGGTCACAATGCCGCCATGGCCGTGCTGGAAGAAGGCTAAGAATGCCCACCTGGGAGGCGTTTGTCACCTTCATCATCGCGTCGATTGTGTTGATCGCCATCCCCGGACCGTCAGTCATGTTTTCCGTCGGGCGGTCACTCGCGCTCGGCAAAAAATTCGGCGTGTTGACGGTGCTCGGCAACGCCATGGGCACATTCGTCTGGATCGTGCTCGTCGCGGTCGGCCTGGGCACCATCATCGCGAGTTCCGAAATTGCCTATCAGGTGATTCGTTACGGTGGCGCTGCCTATCTGATTTATCTGGGCATCATGACCATCGTTCATCGGCATGACAAAACCCCCGATCTGGGCGGAAGCCTGAAAACCCAGAGCGTCGGCAAGACCCTGCGCGAGGCGTTCATCGTGGGTGTCAGTAACCCGAAGACGGCGGTGTTCTTCTTGGCCGTACTGCCCCAATTTGTCAATTACTCAGCCGGCAACCTGTGGTTTCAGATGCTGTTGCTCGGACTCATCTTCGAGATTCTCGGCATCATGGGCGACATGACGTATGCCTTGGCCGCCGGATACGCGCGCGACTGGCTCGCCAAAAACCCGCGCCGCCTGACCGTGATTGTCACCACGGGTGGCGCCATCATCATCGCTCTCGGGCTGTTTCTCGCCCTCGTCGACGGCCGTTAGTCGAGCAACAGCGCCGGCTCTTCGACGATGGACGCCACGTCGGCCAAGAACCGGCTTGCCACGTCACCGTCGACGACCCGATGGTCGAAACTGGCCCCGAGTGTGGTGACAAAACGCGGTCGCACTTCGCCCTCGAACACCCACGGCTTTTGCTTAATCGTGCCCAAGGCCACAATTCCGACTTCACCCGGGTTCAAAATGGGCGTGCCCGTGTCCATCCCGAAGACACCAATGTTGGTCACCGTGATCGTGCCGTCGGCCATGTCCGCCGGCGACGTCTTGCCGTCACGCGCGTTCAACGTGAGTTGTTCCAGTCCGCGCGCGAGTTCGAGCAGGCTCATCGACTGAGCTTCTTTGACATTGGGCACAATCAGCCCGCGCGGTGTCGCCGCGGCAATGCCGAGGTTGACGTAGTGATGAACGATGATTTCTTTATCGGTCCACGTGGAGTTCACCGTCGGATTTCGTCGCACTGCCCAGATGATCGCCTTGGCGAGAATCAACAGCGGAGACACCTTGACCCCCGCGAAATCCGTGGAATCCTTCAGTCGCTTCACGAACTCCATCGTGCGCGTCGCATCCACGTCAACGAAGACCGAGACGTGCGGGGCCGAAAACGCGCTTTGCACCATGGCCGTGGCAATCGCTTTGCGAACGCCTTTGACCGGGATGCGCTCCTCCCGATCGGCCGACCACTCGGGTGTTGCAATGTTGCGGAACACGCTCGCCTGTTGGGCGTGACGAACGACGTCATCTCGCGTGACCTCGCCCGCGATACCGGTGGGTTCCACCTTGGACAGGTCGACGTCGAGATCTTTGGCTAGCTTACGAATGGGGGGCTTTGCGATCACACCCAGAGTTTCGACAATGGGCAACACGGGTCGCTTCGGCGCCTCCGTTGCCGCCGGGGGGACGGGTGCCGGGGACGCGTTTCCGGCAGCGCTCGGTCGACGGCGGCGTGTGGCCCCGTGACCGCCCGTGCCGTAGCCGACCAGCACGCTCCCCGATTTCTCCTCGTTCGCGTCCTTCGCTCCGTCCACTTCGCTGGCGTCGGTGACGAAAACCTCGTTCGCCATCGCCGCCTGGGCGAGCGTCGGTGTCGGTGCCGTCAGTTGAGACGACCCTTCTGATTCGATGGTCACGATCGCGGTTCCGACCTCGACGGTCTCGCCCTCGGCGACCAAAAGCTCCCCGACGGTGCCCGCATACGGGGACGGCAATTCAACCAACGACTTCGCCGTCTCGATTTCAACGAGTACCTGATTAACATCGACCGCGTCGCCCGGTTTGACTTTCCACGACACGATTTCCGCCTCCGTCAATCCTTCACCGACGTCGGGCAGATAAAACTTCGCTGCGGTCATCGTGTCACTCCTAATACTTCATCGCGCGGTCGACGGCATCGAGGATGCGATCCGCATCCGGCAAGTAAATCGCTTCCTGCTTGGCGGGCGGGAACGGGGTATCGAAACCGGATACTCGTAAGACCGGTGCCTCAAGCAAATAGAACGACTTCTCATGCACCGTCGCCGCAATCTCGCTGCCGAGTGAAACAAAGCCCGGCGCTTCCTGCGCCACGACCAGACGTCCCGTTTTGGCCACCGACGTGAGAATGGGGGCGTAATCGATGGGAGAGAGCGAACGCAGGTCAATCACTTCGACGCTGGTTCCTTCGCTTGCCGCGATATCGGCCGCCTGCAGAATCATGCTCACCATGGCTCCGTGCCCCACAATCGTGACATCGGTTCCCTCGCGCACCACGCGGCTGGCGTGCAATGGGAAACCGGATGTGGATGTGTCAACGTCCCCCTTGGGCCAGTAACGGCTCTTTGGCTCGAAGAACATCACAGGGTCCTTCGATGCAATGGCTTCTTGAATCATCCAGTACGCGTCATGTGGGTTGCTCGGACTGACGAGCCGAAGACCGGCCGTGTGCGCGAAATACGCTTCCGGGCTCTCTTGGTGGTGTTCCACGGCACCGATGTGACCCCCGTAGGGGACACGGATCACGACCGGCATGGAGAGTGCGCCCTCGTGACGGAAGGTGAGCTTCGCGAGCTGAGTGGTGATCTGGTCGAAGGCGGGGAAAATGAAACCGTCGAACTGAATTTCCACGACGGGACGGTAGCCGCGCATGGCGAGACCGATTGCGGTGCCGACAATTCCGGATTCGGCGAGCGGCGTATCCATCACTCGATGCGCACCGAACTCCGTCTTGAGTCCCTCGGTCACGCGAAAGACGCCACCCAACGTACCAATGTCTTCACCCATGAGCACGACGGTGGGATCGGCCAACATGGCTTCTCGCAGACCCAGATTGATGGCTTTCCCCAGCGGAAGATTTTGAACGCTCATCGTCACGCCTCCTCTTCGAAGGACGCGTCGTAGGCGGCGAGCCAGGCTTGCTGCTCCTCCATCACGGGATGCGGCTCGGAATAGACCGACCTAAAAATGCTCTCCGGGCCGGGAGCGGTCAACTCCACCGCGCGACGGCGAATGTCGGCTGCGAAATCGGCGGCCTGCTCATGCACAGAGGTAAAGAACTTCTCGTCGGCACCGGATTCGCGCAGATACGTTTCGAGGCGCGCAATGGGGTCTTTCTTGATCCAGCCCTGAAGTTCTTCGTCCGTGCGGTACTTCGTCGGGTCATCGCTCGACGTGTGAGCGCCAATCCGATACGTGTGTGCTTCGATCAGGCTCGGGCCCTTGCCCGAACGCGCATCCTCAAGATGCTTCGCGGTGACGGCATAGCTGGCGAAAACGTCGTTGCCGTCGATTTGCGTGCCGGGAATCCCGAATCCCGTGCCACGGAGGTACAGGGGCACTCGAGCTTGAACACTCACGGGCACAGAAATTGCCCAGTGGTTGTTTTGCACAAAAAACACCTGCGGCGTCTGATAGCTCGCCGCGAACACGAATGCTTCGCTGACATCACCCTGGCTCGTGGCTCCGTCGCCGAAGTACACAATCACGGCCTCGTCGGTGTCGGGTGTGCCCGTGTTCGTTTTCCCGTCGAGGGTGATCCCCATGGCGTATCCGGTCGAATGAAGTGCGTGGGAGCCGATGACGAGCGTGTAAATGTGAAAATTTTTGTGCTTGGGGTCGAATGGATTCCAACCGCCATGCGTGATGCCCTTGAACTGTCGAATGAGTTCAATCAGATCGACACCACGAATGTGCGCGATCGCGTGCTCGCGATACGCGGGAAAAATGTGGTCTTGGTCTTTCGTCGCATAGGCCGAACCCACCTGAGCACCTTCTTGACCGTGGCTCGGCACCCAGAGAGCGAGCTGCCCCTGGCGCTGCAGATTCGTCGCCTCTGTGTCGTAGCGGCGAACGGTGACCATGTCTGTGTAGAACTTGCGGAAGTCTGCGTCGGTCAATTTCTCGAAATACGGGAGGAATTCCTCGGCGGATGCGCTCGGCGCAAACTTTCCCTCGGGGGTCAGCAACTGCACCATGGGGTCGTTGACGGGAGAACTCACCTCTTCAACATACCGGGCTTACGAGATGAATTGATGGTCCACAGAGCGCCTATTCATGGCAGGATACGTCGAGTGAAGACATTTTTACTGGGCGTTGTCCTCAACGCCGTTGCGCTCTGGCTGACCACCGTCTTGCTCCCCACCCAGGTGGCCATCTACCCGCCGGGTATGGCCGCGATTCCGTTCGCGCTGACTGTTTTGTGGGTGGCTCTCGTTTTTGGCGTGGTCAATGGCACGCTCGGTGTCGTTCTGCGATTCCTGTCGTTTCCGCTCTTCATTCTGACGCTGGGCATTTTCGCTCTCGTGCTTAACGCTCTGCTGCTCATGCTCATCGCGTGGCTCAGCACTCTCATTGGCTCTGGCCTGACGGTTTCCGGCTTCTGGGGTGCATTCTGGGGCTCGATTGTGTTGAGCATCGTCAGCTGGATCTTGGGCCTCATTTTTCGGCCTCGCTCCGCGTAGCGCGCCACAACGTGGACGTTCCCGTCGGTGAGAGTCGGGCAAACTCATCTCTCACACGTTGCACCGTTGGATCCCCGTTTCCGTCGCTGCGCCGAGCCGTCTCGACGTAGGCGTCAAGCCGATGTGCAGGCAACAGGGTGTCGAGCGGACCGGAGTCGTTGCGAACGCCTCGATCGCGCACGTAAACCAGGTCGGGCTGGGCGTCGGTGACGACACCCCCTAAAGCGGGAACGATGTCGTCGATGTGCTCATAAGCCACCACCGGAACTCCGTCGGGTGGGCGCATCGCATGCACGGGTGCGCCAGCCGTGAGGACAGCCGTGACGGATACGTCGGTCGATTGCGCAACGCGCAGAGCGAGAATCCCGCCTTGACTGTGCCCGACGATAACGACGGGGTCGCCGGACCGGATTCCGGCTTCGACCATGGCACGACGAACCGCGTCTTCGCTCGCGCCCGAATCTCCCCCCAGCGCGGCCAGATTGCTTGACATGTCCCACGGTTCCGCACCGGCACCCAGCGATGCGTCAACGGTGCCGGCGATGTACACCACGTGAGTGTCGCCGTATTTTTCGATGCGGACCTGTGCCCCCTCGACCTTCGGGTCTGGAATGCGAGACAGAGCGTCGGCGAGATCTCGGGGTGGGTTGACCGACTGGCTCGAGATTCGTTCCACCGAGGCACGAGTTGCGGTACCCGAACCTGCCGAGGCCGCGAGAGCCGATGCCGGGTCGGTAACCATGGCATTGATTCGGGATGCGAAACGTGACGTGCCCGCGAGACTCGTCAGGCGCATCCCCGCGCCGCCCACCGACAACGTCACGGGCAGGGAAACTCCGGCCGCGCCCAGGACGCCGTCATCGAGCGAACCAATCCCGACTTCAATCGCTCGCACCACCCCGGGCGACGAGAGTACCCGAGCCCACGTTTCGGTCGAAAACCGTTCCACGGGATTTCTCACGCTCTCGGGTAACGCGGCAACCAACATGCGCGACACGGCCACACTGAGGAGCTCACTCAGCGCGAGGGGACCGAACAGGCAGACGAGCACGGGAAGCATCCGCCCGATCAACCAGAGGCACACGTCGCTTGCGCGCTGAAGGAGCACCGTAGTCGCGGCGTCAACATCGGCATACGTTTGCGCCACACGTTCTAACCGCGTGGCAATGTCTGTGAGAGCGAGCTGGATCTCGCGTGCGCGTTGTGCGATGTCGCTGCACGACGCCACGTGCTCGACGGGCAATGGCACGGCCGACGCGAAGCTCCATTGCTGCCAGGATGCGCACCACTCGTCGAACGTGTGTGCCAGAGCAGCCCATCGGCTGGCCAACGACTCGAGTTCGATCGTGTTGACACGCACAACCCCACTCACCCGAGTGATGACCACACATGATCGCGGAGCATCTCCAGGCGCGCCACGACCTCGTCGATGTCGTCTTGGGCCGAGTCAGCCGCCGTGGCCTGCCAAATCGCGTCCATCGAGGTGCATCCGAGTCGATTGGTCGCCACGGCTCGAGCTGAATGGAGCACGTCGTCGAGTCGATGAGCCAAGGAGATGGCGGCCAGCTTGTGGGCCTGCGTTCGCTCGTGTTCCACCCACGGGTCGTCTGCTCGCACCACGACAGTCTTGGGGACCCGACCCGGACGCGCCG
>RFQD01000151.1 GCA_009925875.1 Microbacteriaceae bacterium
CTGCGAGATAACCCAATGGCTGTGCGGTGATGGCGAGCGAAACAGACCGAACGTGGAATTGATGAGTGTGTTGGTGCGCACTTGAATGGTCCAGTCCAACCAGTCACGCGCATCAATCGCGTCGGAAAGTTGGGCGCCCAAAGCTGTGCTTCGTGCAAGCACCTGCGGCCCCCAGGCGGGCTCTCCGGCAACGGCAGCCAGCCGCGCCATCAGGTTTTCTCGATCGTTGTACATGCCAAAGATTCCGAGCAGAAAACCGATGAAGACGGCGATGACAACGAGACCAAGAAATGCCGCAATGAATGTGACAATCGTCGACATCGTATTGACCGGTTCGACAATGCCGAGAGTGGTGAAGGTCGACCCCGATTGGTAAAACGAATTCGACCAGTCCAAGTCGGTGCAACCCCAAATCATCGCCCCGAGGGTGAGGATGAGCAGAACGGCGTACATCGTCAACTGGAGCAGCAGCGACACGGGTGCCACTCCACTGAGCCACCGATCCCGCACCGCATAGGAGCGCATCAATCGCAGGGGCAACTTCGCGAGCGACAACACGACAAAACTGATGACTCTGCCGAGACGTGAGCGAGATGCTCGAGTAATGAGCATCCCATCGACAATAGCCGCGAGAACAACCACTGTTCCCAGCGTGCCCACGATGAAGGCCGCAACGCGCATTTACACAGTTTAGTTAGTCGTGGTCGCCGGTGAGCGAGCACCCCATTCCATGCACTCCATCGAGCCACGACGCTTTCACGTTGTGCGCTAGTCGTCTTGCCGTTTGCCGTGCGCCTCACCTTCGAACCCGATCAGCCAGGTCACACCGAAGCGGTCGACGAGGGTGCCATCGTGATCTCCCCACGGTCGCAATGCCAGAGCATCCACCACCCGCCCGCCCGTGGCGAGAGCATGAAACCACGCCTCGAGTTCAGCCGGCTCGGCAGTTCCGAGCAACGAGAACATGACTCCGCGAATCTCGATTGTCTCCTCGCCCGGCGCGGCATCCGCCGCGAACAACTCAACTCGCCCACGCAGCACGCCGTGCGCAACAGCATCGCTCGGACCGTCGGTGCGGCCAAAATCCGCGAACGTGGTGAGTTCCACATCCCCGCCGAAGACACCCTGATAAAACAGGAGCGCCTCACGAGCTGAGCCGGCAAAGTGCAGGTAGGGAGTAAGACCCGTCATGAGACGAGAGTAGACCCCGCCGCAACGCCGGGTGGTGTGGTGATGTCGTTTCACTTGGGGATGTGCAGACCTTGACGCGAGATCAGCTCTCGATCGAAAGGTAGGCACACCATCCCGACTGAATCAACGCTTGTGGCCTCAAGCAGCATGGTCGCTTCTTGATAGCCCCCCGGAGGGAGAATTGGCGCCGACGGAACTACCAGAACTTGTAAGGACAATTGATCTGACTCAGACCAGAGGCGTAGTGAAAACCTGACCATGCGGTCACAAAGTAGACATTCCAGGTTTTGATTGACTGATTGAACGCGGAAGCAAATTGGAACATGCTCGTCATGTCGGTGACTGAGCCGATGTTCCAGGTACTCAGCGGTTTATTAAATGACGAAGCTCCCCGAAACATGTACTTCATGTTGGTCACCCTCGCCGTATTCCACGTTCCAATCGACTGGTTAAATGCCTTTGCGTCGTAAAACATGTAACTCATGTTCGTCACCTTCGCCGTGTTCCACGTTCCAATCGACCGATTGAAGGCGGTTGCGCCATAAAACATGTAACTCATGTTTTCCACATTCGAGGTGTTCCAGAAGCCAATCGACCGATTGAAGGCGGTTGCGCCATAAAACATGTAACTCATGTTCGTCACCTTCGCCGTGTTCCACGTTCCAATCGACTGGCTGAAGGCGGTTGCGCCATAAAACATGTAACTCATGTTCGTCACCTTCGCCGTGTTCCACGTTCCAATCGACTGATTGAATGAGGTTGCGCCATAAAACATGCTTCCCAGGTCCGGCACGTTCCCCATGTTCCAGCCTTGAAGGGACTGGTTGAAGGATTTTGCATAACGGAACATGCCCGTCACATTCGTCAGCTTTGCCGTGTTCCACGTGCCGATTGGCTGATTGAAAGCGGCTGCGTCATGAAACATGCTGCTCATGTCCGTCACCGCACTCGTGTCCCAATTACCAATCGGTTGGTTGAAGGCCTTAGCCCCCATCATGTAGCTCATGTCGGTCACAGATGATGTGTTCCAATTGCCAATCGGCTGATTAAATGCGTCGGCATAAGAGAACATCCCGGTCATCCGCGTCACCTTTGTCGTATTCCAGCTGGCGATTGGCTGGTTGAACGCGGATGCTCCTTGAAACGTGTACACCATGCTCGTGACATTTGCCGTATTCCAGGAGCCAATCGGCTGATTGAAAGCTTTCGCTCCGTTGAACACAAAATTCAAATCCCGCAATCCACCCGTGTTCCACGAACCAATCGGCTGATTGAAAGCCTTGGCACCGTTGAACATGCAGCCGATGTCCCTCACTGCGCTCGTGTCCCACGAACCGATCGGCTGGTTGAAAGACTCGGCATTTTCAAACATGCCGAACATGTTCGTCACCGCGGAGGTGTTCCACGTGCCGATTGGCTGGTTGAAGGACGTTGCTCCGGAGAACATGCCCTGATAGCTCGTCACTTTGAGAGGAGGTTGAACAACCGCCGTCAGTTTTGTCGCACCTGCAAATGCATTGCATGCGGCCGTCGTGCCTGTGGCAGCGCCCCACGCGCTGACCGAAGTAATCTTGGCGTTCGCCGCTGTGACACGCGCGAGTTGCCAGCAACCCGCACCCGCCCACTGACGGATGAGCCCGACGATATCTACGGTTGCAGACGTGGCGGAGCCAGAGTAGCTATGCGTCGGAAAAGTAGCACCTGCCGCTTGCGTCACATCAGTAGTGGTCCCGTCGCCCCAAAATATTCGAACGTTTCCCTCGTAAATTGGCACAGTGATTGTTCGCGAGGTGATCAGCTCGAAGGAAAGAGTCATCCGATTGGTGATGGGCAGGACCTCGCTCCATTCTCCTGTTTTGTCGCTGTAGTTCGCCATGACGCGCACGAAGTACAACGAAGCTGGGCTCATGCCAACCAACGTGGTTGTCAGATTCGCCTTGGGGACCGTCACCGAGGTCACATCTGTCGCGAACGAATTGTTCGTCGATGCTTGAACAAGGAAACTCGAGAGATTGCTGTCGTTGGCCGGGGATGTCCACGAAATCTTGTTGGATGTCGGGCTCACAGCCTCCGCAACAACCTTCGATGGTGCAGTGTTCGCATCGGTGAACGTGACCACATCACTCGAGGATTCGGTTGGAATCGAAACTGGAATTGCAGGCTGATTAGACGGTGTTTGGCTCGCTTCTTCGCGTGTGAGCTCTTTCCTGTCACCAGGGCTTGAAGGAGAAACACCGGGAGTGGTTTCGGGGCGGAGGGTGGTCGCGCCGACTGGCATTGCAGAAATCGCAATCGTGCTGATGATGGTGACGACGACCAGTGCAACACGTGATACCCGGCGACCCGCATGAAGCATCGCTGTTCCTCCACCCGCGCGGGCAGACCGCGCCCTAACTTTCGTCAACCGTAAGCCGGTATCTAGGCGAAGGGCAAGGCATCTTGACAAAGCAAACGGCGAACAACGAATTTATTAGCCGCATGTCATGGCGCGTTCATGCGACTAGAAGCAAAGAGGTGACTCTGGCTGAACTAGCCGGGGCGATCACACATTAAAACGGAATTCGACCACGTCGCCATCACTCATGACGTAGTCCTTGCCTTCCATGCGGGCCTTGCCCTTGGCACGAGCTTCCGCAACGGAACCACACTCCACGAGGTCGCTGAATGAAATGACCTCGGCCTTGATGAAGCCTTTTTCGAAGTCAGTGTGAATGACGCCGGCAGCTTGCGGAGCTTTCCACCCCTTGCCGATTGTCCACGCGCGCGATTCCTTGGGCCCGGCAGTGAGATACGTCTGCAGGCCCAGCGTGTCGAAGCCGATGCGCGCGAGTTGGTCGAGCCCCGACTCCGGCTGACCCGTCGAGGCCAAGAGTTCGGCAGCGTCCTCGGGCGAGAGGTCGATGAGCTCGCTTTCGAGC
>RFQD01000152.1 GCA_009925875.1 Microbacteriaceae bacterium
CTCATGGCACTCGCGGCCGTGTGTGCCGGCTACATCGGGCTTGGTTACATCGACATGACTTTTGCCGTCAGGTAATGCGACCACTGCTGGCAAGGCTCTAAAGTAAGCGAGAGCATTTCTTGACTTCCCTCCCTCAATTGCAGGATTCCCCAAAACCCCATGAAAAGTATTTCCACGGTTCTTGCCGTGCTGATAATTACCGCCGGACTGGCAACTCTCGGCATTTCGCCGGCACAGGCCGCGCAGACACGATCATTGCCGTCCGGCAACACGTTGTTCGTGTTCGACCACGGTGACTGTGTCGGTGATGTGGCCACCATCAACGTTGCCGCGAACGAGGCAAATCTCGTGGGGACGAACATTCCGACAACACACACGTCGTGCGCTTTCGGCGCGGCGTTAGATCCGACAACCGGTTTCGTGTACTGGGTTTCGACGCCCACCTTCGTCGGCGACCGCTGGTTAATGAAGACGAATCTGACGTCGGGCCGCTCAACCGAGGTCGGATACTTGGGCTCGCACCCCAACTACCAACTCGCAATAGACGACCAGGGCAATGCCTACACGACGTATTGGGGCGGGGCCACCGAGAAGTTGTACCGAGTCAATCTGTCCGACGCCTCCCTGACCTACGTGGCGGATGTCGCGTCTGGCGGCAACTCCTACAGCTTCGGTTTCGCCTTCAACCCGAAAGACAAACAGTTCTACATCAACTTCACCGACGACCCCGGGCGAATCAGCCGCATGAACGTTGCGACGGGGGCGTTGCAGAGCGTCTGTTTTGCGCCGGGAGGTTCGGTCTACCTTTACAGCATGGCCTTTGACTCGGCAGGAATCGGATGGTCGGGTGCCATGACGGGTCTGGGCGACCTGGGATCGTTTGACATCTCGCACAGCGATTGCGGGTTTGAATACGTTGCCGGGCCGACGTCCATGACCAGCAAGCCCACCTGGTGGAATGGCGCCGTCGCAGTGACCTATCCGGCGGCGGAACAAGCCGTTTCGACGAACGCACTTGCTTCCACCGGACTGAATTCGTCTTCGATCGGTGTAAATGCTCTCATTGGGGTCGGCCTGCTCATTATCGGCGTGCTGTCATTGCGATTAAATCGTCGGCAACGCATCTAGTCGGTGGTCATGACGACACTCAAGACTTTTCTTTGGTTCGGCGGTGAGCTGGACGACGCGCTCGATTTCTATTCGAGCACCTTTACAGACGTCGTTGTGCACAATAAGGACTATCTCGACTCCGGAGAACTCTTCACCGCGGACTTTGCCATCCACGGTCACGAATTCATCGGGTTGAACTGGGGCGGCGGACCCTCATTCAACGACGCGATTTCGCTGTCGCTGAACGTGGATGGTCAAGACGAAGTGGATCGCCTATGGGCGGCGATCACAGCCGACGGCAGTGAAGGGCAATGCGGATGGTGTCACGACAAGTGGGGCGTGACGTGGCAAGTTTCCCCGATTCAGATGCGCACGTGGCTCGCCCATTCCGACCCCGACGTGCGGGCCTATGCGAATCAGGCACTGCGTTCGATGACAAAAATTGTCATCGATGACTTACACGCCTAAAGAATTCTGCTTATCCCATTCAGATGCCGATGCCACTGAGAACCGAATCAAGCGACCAGAGCGCAAAGTTGGAATGTGAAGCAGACCAAGATTCTTTTTTCTGCGTCAGGATTCGATGCCTGAGATCTCGGAAGTTAACTGTTTTCCCTCAACACCTCAGCCGGATTCGCCTCGAAAAAGTTACATCCCTGGGATAAACACGAGACTTCCTGAGTCGGTAAGTTCCTCCATTCGCAATTTCCGGTACGGACTGTAGTCCGCAGAGGCGTACCATTCTTCGGCTAGTTCCATGCTCGGAAAGCGAAGAATGGCCGACCAATTTCCGGCGAATGATCCTTCTTTGGTGACGGGTGAGTCAGTTCCAGCAATCATCTCGATGCCCCACTTGTCCAGTATTGGAAAGACATGCTGGGCATATCGCTCCATGAATTCCGCTTGATTCGTGATGTTTATCTGCACCAAACCGTAGGCGGGCTTAGGGTCTTCGCTCATTTTCGAAACCTCCATGGGTGAACCGTTCGGGGACATGAGGACTCTATGCGCTTAACTTGCATTTTGCAAGTTAAGTTGTAGCCTAAGGACATCCATCGCCACACAATCGTCAAGGAGACGCACATGAAGAGGAAGAAAGTCTTTGTTACCGGCATTACGGGATACATTGGCCAACACGTTGCCGCGGAACTACTTCGACAAAACTTTCAGGTCGTGGGCTCGGTGCGATCCCTGGCCAAAGCAGAGAGCACCCGGTCTGCCCTCGCCGCTCTGACCGACGCATCTGACGTGAAATTTGTTGAATTGGACATCCTCCAAGACGCAGGTTGGGCTGAAGCGATGAAAGGGTGCGATGTCGTCATTCATTTGGCCTCTCCGTTTCTGTTGGCCGAACCCAAAGATGAAAGTGTCATGATCACGCCCGCGGTTGAAGGAACAAAAAGAGTCATCGAAGCCGCGAAAGAGGCGGGCGTCACACGAGTAGTTCTCACCTCTTCCGTTGTGGCAATGACCTCGGGGCGACCCAGTGGAACGTACGGTTCAGACTCGTGGTCGGACGTTGAACGAAACATTGGCTCCTATGCCAAGAGTAAAACTCTGGCGGAGCGTGCGGCCTGGGAAGCCATCAGAGGAAGTTCACTGGAACTCGTCGTCATGAATCCCGGCTTTGTCCTTGGACCCGCTCTCGGGAAAGCCGGAAATGGAACGAGTGAAACGCTCATTGCAAATATGATCAGCGGCAAAATGCCAGCAATCCCGAATGTCGCCATGTCCATGGTCGACGTGCGGGATATCGCACAATTACATGTCGCAGCAGCGGAGAAGCCCGGCATCTCTGGAAAGCGGTTCATTGCTGCCAGTTCAGAACCGGTCGAAATGTCGCATGTTGCTGAGGTGCTCAGGAAGGCGGGCTACTCCAAAGTGCCTTCGCGGAGGGCGCCCAACTTCGCCATCAAGCTCATGGCCCTCTTTGATCGCGAAGCGAAAGGAATGGTTCCCAATCTGGGCGTCAGAATTTCCTACGACAATAAGGAGACGATTGAACTACTTCAGTGGAAGCCAACCCCGCTTGAGATAACCTTTACTGACATGGCGGCCGCAATGTCACAGTAAGGGGCGCAATGACTCGGAAGACGTCGCGGTCGATTGAGTGGCGATCGGAATGTCCGATTAGCTCCGCCCTTGACATCCTCGGAGACAAGTGGTCGTTACTCCTTGTGCGTGACTTGATACAACACGGAACTCGCACGTATTCAGAGTTCACAGAAGCCAAAGAGAAAATTTCTACGAACATTCTTGCCGACCGACTGAAGCTGCTCTCTGATTTGGGCATCATCGAGAGGGTAGCCGCTGACCGTAGCGCAAGAAATAACGCCTATCAACTCACAAAGGCGGGGCTCGAGCTTCGCGAAGTTCTTGAGGCTTTGGGCCGTTGGTCATACGAAAACATGCGTGAGAGTCACCCCGAAATAGTCAGCATCGATTAGCGACACTTTGCCGTAATTGCTATTGACCACGTGAATGACTGCATTGCGGGCAGTCGGTTTGTGTGAATCGCCTGCCCGCGGTAAGTCGAGTCTGCTCGATTGAGCCGGGGAGCGAATGTGAACACGACCCAAAGTTGAGGAGCCACCTTCGCCTCTCGGGCCCGTGGGTCCCCGTCGTGACCAGCAACGCGATGCGTTGCACGAGCGACGTGGGCCCATCGAACCCGGTTCTCGCCCGGCGGGTACAAAAACAAAACGCCCTCACCGGGCGTTCTTGCCGTCGGGCTCGAACCGACGACCCACGGATTAAAAGTCCGTTGCTCTACCAACTGAGCTAGAGGCCCACGCTCCCTCACAGGAGCCTGACAATTCTAACCGGCACCCCACCCTGTCGAAGTGCGCGACTTAGACTGAGCCCACGACCGCGGACGTTCGTCGGTCAACAGAACCACGCAACGCACCCAGATTGGACACCGCACATGACGATAGCTTTTCGGGCCGCAAATTTGACGACCAGTGACTTCGAAGAG
>RFQD01000153.1 GCA_009925875.1 Microbacteriaceae bacterium
CAAAAACGCGCTGGTGGAGGCCGGTGGCGACATGGAAAAGGCGGTCGAAATTCTTCGCCTCAAGGGTGCCAAGGGCAACGCCAAACGAGCCGACCGCTCGACGGCCGAGGGTCTTGTCGCCGCTCACGCGAGTGACACGCGCGCGACCATGATCGAGCTTGCGTGCGAGACCGACTTCGTCGCCAAGGGGGACAAGTTCGTCGCGCTCGCCGACAAGGTGTTGGCTGCCGTCGTGGCTGCCAACGCCGACACCGTCGAGGCCGGTTTGGCTGCGACGTCGGGTGATCAGACCGTGGCTGACCTCATCAATGATGAAGCCGCCATCATCGGCGAGAAGATCGAACTTCGGCGCATCGCCGTTGTCGAGGGCGAGAACATCGCCGTCTACATGCACCAAACGAGCAAAGACCTGCCCCCGCAGGTCGGTGTCATCGTCGCCTACTCGGGCGCCGACGCCGCGGTAGCTCGTGGAGTTGCGATGCACATCTCATTCGCCGACCCCCAGTACCTCACGCGTGAGGATGTCCCGGCGAGCGAAGTCGAGAACGAACGCAAGATCGTGACCGAAATCACGCGTCAAGAAGGCAAGCCCGAGGCGCAAATTGAAAAGATTGTGGATGGTCGCCTCTCCGCCTTCTTCAAGCAGGTCGCGTTGCTCGAACAGGACTACGCAGCCGACGACAAGCAGAAGGTCTCGAAAGTGCTTGCGGATGCCGGAGTTACCGTTGTGGGCTTCGCTCGTTTCAAGGTGGGGGCGTAACCCACCGGGCTCGAGCGGCTCGAGAATTTGCGGGTCTGGATGCACAGCGCATCCAGACCCGCTTTCGTTTCTCGACTCCCCGCTTGCCGAGGACCACTTTGAGGTAGTTTCTAAGGAAGACTCCCAGATCGATCTCGAGAGGTACCTGAATGACACCCGCACCCACTCGTCGTCGTGTTCTTCTCAAACTCTCTGGTGAGGCGTTCGGAGGCGGCGGACTCGGCGTCAACCCCGACGTGGTGAGCCAGATTGCTCGCGAAATTGCTGAGGCGGCGCGTGACACGGAGATTGCGGTCGTCGTGGGCGGTGGAAACTTTTTTCGAGGAGCCGAGCTATCGCAGCGTGGCATGGATCGCTCACGCGCCGACTACATGGGAATGTTGGGCACGGTGATGAATGCCCTCGCGCTGCAAGATTTTCTGGAGCAGGCTGGGGCACAACCTCGCGTGCAATCGGCCATCTCGATGGCCCAGGTGGCCGAGCCGTACCTTCCATTGCGCGCGATTCGACACCTCGAAAAAGGCAGAGTCGTCATCTTTGGTGCGGGCGCCGGTTTGCCGTTTTTCTCGACCGACACCGTGTCGGCGCAACGCGCTCTCGAAATTCACGCGGATGAAGTGCTTGTCGCCAAGAACGGTGTCGACGGTGTTTACGATGCCGACCCGCGCACCAACGTCGATGCAAAGAAGCTCTCGACCGTCACCTTTGATGAGGCGCTCAAACGCGGATTGAAAGTTGTTGACTCCACAGCGTTCAGTTTGTGTATGGACAACGGAATGCCGATGCGCGTCTTTGGCATGGAGCCAATTGGCAACATTGCCAAAGCGATTCGTGGCGACGATATCGGCACGCTCGTCTCCAACTAGACTCGTCAGGACTCGCCTCTGCGCTTCAGTTTGGAGTTACCGTGATTTCTGACGTTCTGTCCGAGACGAAAGACCGTATGGCTAAGGCCCTTGAGGTCGCCAAGGAGGATTTTGCGTCCATTCGCACCGGTCGCGCGAATCCTCAGATGTTCCAAAAGATCATGGTGACCTACTACGGCACGCCGACACCACTGGCTCAGCTGGCGTCACTGAGTTCGCCCGAGGCGCGCACGATATTGGTCACCCCCTTCGACAAGAGTGCCCTTCGCGATATCGAGCAGGCGGTTCGGGATGTCCCCAACCTGGGAGCAAACCCCACGAACGACGGCGCCGTCATTCGTGTCACGCTGCCCGAGCTCACGGAAGAGCGTCGAAAAGAGTTCGTCAAGATTGTCAAGGCGAAAGGCGAAGAGGCGAAGGTGGCGTTGCGTAACATTCGTCGCAAGTCAAAGGACGACCTCGAGGCCTTGAAAAGCCAGGTGGGCGAAGACGATTTGACCCGAGCAGAAAAGGAGCTCGAGGCGATCACGAAAACACACGTCGATGCCATCGACGATGCCTTGAAGCGAAAAGAAGCCGAACTTCTCGAGGTCTAACCATGTCGGGAGACCACGATAAACACCCGGCGTTTGATAACGCACTCTCTCACCTCGAAGAGGCGAGTGATCGTGTGAACCAACGCGCGGGCCGAGATTTGGCGGCAGCCATCGCAGCCGGGCTTGGTCTCGGCGCTGGCGTCATCGTCACGTTGTGTCTTGTCGATAAAGCGTGGTTCATGCTTTTTGGCGGGCTTTTCCTCTTGGGTACGTGTTGCGTCGAACTCGCGCTCGCTTTCCGGCACCGCAACCTGCGCGTTCCCCTGACCACGGTCGTAGCCACGGTCGTCGCAACGATTCCCGCAGCGTTCTACTTCGGGCCCCTCTGGGCATGGGTGACCATCGCGCTGGGGTTCGTGCTGACCGTGATCGTTCAAGCCATTCTCACCACGCGTCCGAGTTGGTCGGGTACGTCGTTGCGTGGATCGATTGTCGCCGCCGCATTCACGCTGGCCTATGTTCTGGGTTTGGGGTCATTTTCGATTGCGCTGGTGGCGCTTCCGGAGGGTCAATGGTGGGCGTTGTCGATGCTCATCCTCACGACGTCGGCCGACATTGGTGCGTTCGCTGCCGGTGTTCTCTTCGGCAAGCACCCGATGGCCCCGCGTATCAGCCCAAAAAAGACGTGGGAAGGTTTCCTGGGCGCGGTGGTGGCCGTGTCCATTGCGGGCACATTGATCGCCTTGCTCACAATTCATGAGCCGATTTGGGTGGGGTTACTGCTCGGTGTCCTTGTTCTGATGACGGCAACTGCGGGTGATCTGTTTGAATCTCAACTCAAGCGGTGGATCGGCATCAAAGACATCAGTCGTTGGTTAGCTGGTCATGGAGGATTCCTCGATCGTCTCGACTCCGTTCTTCCTTCCGGGGTCGTCGTGTACGCGGTCTACGTTGTCCTTGCCGCACTTAATGTTTGAGAGAATGTACGTTGTGAATGCATTCCCGCTCGTCGCCAAAAGTTCTCGAGGATATGACGTGGCAGCCGTCGACGCATTTCTTGCCCAAGCGCGTGCCGCGTACGACAGCGAGTCACCTGTCCCGGTCATGACGAGCACGGCCGTGCGACAGGTGTCCTTCCCGATGAAACGCGGGGGGTATCAGGTTGCTACCGTCGATGACGCCCTCGAACGGTTGGAAAACGCGATGGCCCAGCGCGAGCGTGAGCGCGCCATCGAGCTCGAAGGCTGGGAAGCATTCACGCAACGCACTCGAGTTGCGGCAGTTGAGATCATCGCTCGATTGTCTCGTCCTCGACGCAAGCGGTTTCGTCGCGTCTTTTTTCTCAATGCCGGCTACCGGGTTTCGGCAGTTGACGACTTTGCCGAAATCATTCTGAGTTACCTCGAATCGGGTGCACCCTTGAGCGCTGAGGTTGTGAGAAATTCTGTCTTCGCCTCGCCGAGTACCTTCCACACCTCGCTAGTGCTCTTTTGAATCTTGAGAGTCTTAAAGCCCATTTGCAAACTATTTAATAATGCAGACAATGTCATCGGCCCAGCAATCAATACCTTATATTCATTTTGCAAGGTATCCATCACTCCAGGACGTCTTAAAATTTCGGCATACATCCCTTCAATCGGGATAAACATAATGGCAAAATCAGTGGTAAAAGGCGCTTCAATATATTTCTCTTTAATCGATTTTGCCTCTCGCTTGACCATCATTTCAAGTTGTTTTGACTCCAACTCCACCAATTCGGGGTTAGCCGCTTCTTGAGCCATCAATAAACGTTGATAAGGATCTTGAGGGCATTTTGCATCGATAGGCAACCATACAACGTCATTTCCATGATCAGATTTACCTGGCAAGCGAATGGCAAATTCCACT
>RFQD01000154.1 GCA_009925875.1 Microbacteriaceae bacterium
CCGGTACCCTTGCCCTTGGAACCGGCCGCCCCGCCGGCGGAACCAGATCCACCACCGGAACCGGCCGCGCCACCCGTGGCATCGAGACACTGATCGGCACCCTTTTTGTCACACTCGGCAGGCATTGGGGCGTTGTTGGCGAGCGTGTTGGACCCATCGCTCGAGAAGGTGGGGTTGTTACAGTCGGCAATGTTGACCGTCGAACTGCCCACACCCGGAATCTTGGTGACCTGGTCGAGACCGGCCTGCACGAGGTTGATTGGCAGCGGCGAATACCCGAGCACTTCAGCTTGTTGCTGACCCTCACACAGGAAGTAGTTGGCAAACGCACCAAGGGTCTTGCCTTTGTCGTCGGTGAACGTGGATCCACTGGTCGACGTCGGGATGATCATGTACGAGTACGACGACAGCGGGTACGCACGCGGGTCGGAGTTGTTGTACACGCCGTCGAGAATCTGCGTCAGGTAAAAGTCGCCCGGCGTGGTGTTGATCTGCGCGCCGAGCAAACCGACGGCCACGTTCGACGCGGTGGGCTCGACGTAGTAGTCGGCTCCGTTGAGAACCTTGGCAACCGGGAATCCGGTCTTCAGAGCGTAGGAGTACTCGACGTACGTGATGGTGCCGATGTTGGCAGCCTGCGAGACGTAGCCGGCGACACCCTGGGAGTTGGGTTGTGCGATGAACCCCTTACCCGCGATGACGGGGTAGTTGGACGTGACGCCACAGGGTGTGGGGCGACCAGCCGCGGCGCAGTACGTGTCCCAAATCGAGCCGTACTGCTTGCTCATCCACGTGGTGAACTGCGCCGTCGAACCAGAACCGTCGGATCGAACCACCGGCACGATTTGGCGACTCGGCAAGTCGATCGAGGGGTTGTCTGCCTTGATAGCCGGGTCGTCCCACTGCGTAATGACGCCGGTGAAGATCTTGGCGATGACCTCACCCGAGAGACGCAGGTTGGCGATCTGCGTGCCACCGGCGCTGAGGTTGTACATAAACGATGTTCCACCGGCCACGATGGGCATGTACGCGAACGGGCGAGCCGGAAGAGGTTCGGTGACGCCACCATCGGTGAGACCGTAGGGAATTTCGGACAAGGCGAAGTCAACGGTGCCGTTGGCAAACTGGTTACGTCCGTCGGAAGAACCGGTGCTCGCGTAGTTGATGCGCATGCCGTACTGTTCAACGTTGCGGCGCCACTGATCCATGGCGTTCGAACTCCAGGACGACCCCGCACCCGAAATTGGCACATAGTCGGCAGCCTGTGCGCTGAGCACGGGAGACACCGCAAGCGCAACTGCCGCGGCGGCCGCCACGGTGCCGCGACCGAAAAGCCGTCGCAGAATCGTCTTCGTGTTCGACACGGATGCTCGCTTACTCATGATGTTCCCTTTGGCTTTTTCTTACCGCGACGTGTCGGTGGTGCTGTGTCATCCGCCGTCGTGATCTGGGTGCCGCGCGCACGGGGGTTGAGTTCGAGGAACTCTTCAAAGGACAGCTGCTCGCGGCGATCACGTGATTTCGGCGAACTCTTGGACTTCTTCGACTTACTGGATTTCTTGGACTTCGCGGTCTGTGGTTCATCCGCCGAACCCGACATGGGTTTCGCGGCCGTCGACGACGCCGACAGTGCCGGCAGTCGACGAATGGTGCGCTGCACCGCGCCGGGAAGTTCGATTATCTTCTTCCACACTCGGCGCGCCACGGTCACACAACCCGTTCCAAAAGCTTTCAGGTCCAGCCAGAGCGCTTCACGACGTTGGCGCGCACGCTCCTTCTTGGCCACCGTTTGACCACCGATGATGCGCGCAATGACGAAGAGCAAGACCACGAGCAACATGAGCACAGCTGCAGTGCCGAAGCCTCGCGCAATCATCGTGGGCTCGGGTGACTTGACGAATTGGAAGATCGCGAGGGGCAACGAAATCATGGGGCCGTGTACCGGGTCGGCATTAAACGCTGCCGTAAAGCCCGAGGTGAGCAAGACCGGCGACGTCTCACCGATGCCACGCGCTGTCGCGAGAATGATGGCCGTGACGAGCCCCGATCGCGCGGTGGGCAGAGTCACGTTCCACATGGTGTGCCAGTTGCTCGCACCTAAACCGAGTGAGGCCTCCTTGAGCGTGGCCGGAACCAAGCGCAGCACCACATCGGAGGCGCGAATCATGATGGGGAGCATCATCACACTGATCGCGAGCGAGGCCGCCAGCCCCGATTTGCCGAGGCCCAGAATCAGGATGAACGTGGCATAGATGAAGAGACCGGCGACAATCGATGGCAATGCGGTCATCGCCTCGACAATGGTTCGAACGAAACGGGAGAACGGACCGGGAATCTCGTTCAAAAACACCGCAGTCATGAGACCCAATGGAATGGTGATGGCCAGTGCAATCGAAATCTGAATCAGCGTGCCCGTGATGGCGTGAAGGATGCCCCCGACAGAGAGCGGGTCGAGCGGGCCGGCCAGAGCCATGTCCTGTGTGAAGAAGTTGAGGTAGGGCAACGCCTCGACTCCGCGGAAAAACGCGAACAGCACAACGAAGACGAGCGTGGTGAACACAACAATCGCGAGTGAGTGAACACCGACGAGAACGAGACGGTCGCGCACGGTCGGCATCGATTCGTCGAGCGACACGAGAATGCCATACGTCACCATGAATAAGACGTACAGCGTCACGAAGAAGCCAACGAAACCGCCTGCCGGCGTGAGAAATGCGTAAATGATGACGGTCATCGAGAGCGCCGCGGCAACTGCACCAACGATGGCCAGCACGTCGCTGATGCGAAGGGCTCCGACGCGTCGCGGGACGTCGTTGGCAGCCGCCTCGTTGTCGACCCGCACGGGAGCCACCGGGGATTCTGCGCGCTTCGTTTGCATCGACTTCATCGACGGACGCGAGCGGGTCGCAACAGGATTGGAAGCACTCATGACTAGCTACTCGCTCCCGACCGGGATCGGGCCACAATGGCCGATGCGCCGAAGTTGACGACGAGCGTGACGAAAAAGAGGGTGAGCCCGGCGGCCATCAGCGCCGACATGCCAAAGGTTGTCGACTCGCCATACTTGAGCGCAATCAACGAGGAAATCGAGCTGGCTCCCGACTGCAAGATGTGCGGCTGAATCGAGAAGATGGGCGAGATGATCATGTACACGGCGATGGTTTCACCCAGTGCGCGACCCAGACCGAGCATGGTTCCACCGATGATTCCACCGACACCAAACGGCAACACGACCGAGCGGATCATTCCCCACTTGGTTGCACCAAGTCCGAGTGCCCCCTCGCGCTCACCAATCGGCGCCTGAGAGAAGACCTCGCGCATGATCGACGTCATGATGGGCGTGACCATCATGGCAACCACAATTCCCGCAACGAAGGAGGAGGCCGTGAACACGGTGTCCGACGAGAGTGGGTCGTTCGAGAATCCGTCAACCTGAAAAATCGGAATCCACCCGAAGTAGCGCGAAATCCACTTCGCCACGTCGATGATGTTTCCCTGGAGCGAGAAGAAACCCCAGAGACCAAAGACCACCGACGGGATGGCCGCCATCAAGTCAACCAAACCAATGAGGGTGCGCTGCAAGCCTCGCGGTGCGTACTCCGAAATGTAGAGGGCGGTGCCGAGTGACAGGGGCACGGCGATGCAAATGGCCACGAGCGCAATAATCAGCGTGCCGATGAGCACAGCGGCGATCCCGAAATTGTTTGCGTCAGGCTCCCAGGCTTGGGTCCAGAGGAATGCCGGACCCGCCTTGCCCAAGGCCTGCGCGGCGCGGAATGCCAGGAAGATTCCGATGGCGGCCATGATGAGCAGAACGAGCGACCCGCTCGCGCGCGCAAGTCCGCGGTAAATGAGGTCACCGCGGTCGCTGACTCGCACGAGTTTTCTCGGTGCTTCTAGCGTCACGCAAACCTCGCTTGTGGCAGAAATGCTCGTCGGATTTTCCAACGAATTCCCCACAATGTAGGTTGCCGTCCTTACCTAAAGGTTAACGGCAGGTAAACCGCTCACCCCGTGTCGCGCTCAGC
>RFQD01000155.1 GCA_009925875.1 Microbacteriaceae bacterium
GAAATAACGGCGTGCTCCCAGACTACGACAGGGGACGTTCGTGGGCACCCACTGGTTTCGGCAGAGACGTCGTGCCCTGGAGGTAGGTATCGACCTCGGCTGCCACGCTTCGACCCTCGGCGATAGCCCAGACAATGAGGGATTGTCCACGACCGGCATCTCCGGCGACAAACACACCCGGACGCGAGGTCGCGAAGGAGTTCGTCCGGGCAAGGTTTCCGCGCTCATCCACGCCGGTTTCAAACGCACTGGTGATGTCGCTGGTTTGCGGTCCCGTGAAACCGAGCGAAAGCAACACTAGGTCGGCGGGCAGGATGCGCTCGGTGCCCGACTTGGGAACCCGTGTCCCGTCGACATACTGCGTCTCGGCCACGCGGACCCCAGACACGTTGCCCTGTCCGTCATCTATAAACTCGACTGTGGATGCGAGGTAGACACGCTCTCCACCCTCTTCGTGCGCGCTCGCAACTTCGAACAACGTTGGCATGACGGGCCACGGTTGGTTCTCGGGACGCTCGAGTGGTGGCTGTTTGCCAATCGCCAGCGTGGTTACGGACTTTGCACCCTGCCGATGTGCGGTGCCCAGGCAGTCTGCTCCTGTGTCACCGCCACCCAAAATGATGACATGCTTCCCGGCCGCGTCGATCTGCGGTTCATCGATGTCTCCGGCGACGCGACGATTCGCGGGCACGAGATAGTCCATTGCAAAGTGAACGCCGTTAAGATCGCGTCCGGGAATCGGAAGATCCCGAGGAACCAGAGCACCCGTGGCGACAACGACAGCGTCGTATCGCTCGTAGAGCTGCTCCCACGTAATGTCAACGCCAATGTTGACGCCGGTTCGGAAAATCGTTCCCTCGGCGACCATCTGCTCTAACCGACGATCGAGGTGCCGTTTCTCCATTTTGAAGTCCGGGATGCCGTATCTCAAGAGTCCGCCAACGCGGTCATCGCGTTCGAACACCGCGACAGTGTGACCGATGCGCGTGAGCTGTTGAGCCGCCGCGAGGCCGGCGGGACCACTTCCCACGATCGCGACCGTCTTCTCCGTCATCCGGCTGGGAATAACCGGGGTGAGTAGACCTTGTTCCACCGCAGTGTCAATGATGGAGACTTCGATCTGCTTGATCGTGACAGCCGGTTGATTAATTCCCAGAACACAAGCGGACTCGCAGGGAGCCGGACACAGCCTTCCGGTAAATTCGGGAAAATTATTAGTCGCGTGAAGCCTGTCCAGGGCGGCTTGGGTATCACCGCGCCACACCAAGTCGTTCCATTCCGGAATGAGGTTGCCCAGCGGGCACCCCTGATGACAGAAGGGGACTCCGCAATCCATGCATCGTCCGGCCTGGCGCTTCACAACACCGTTGTCCGTGTTTTCGTAAACCTCATTCCAGTCCATGAGGCGAATTTCAACGGGACGTCGATGCGCGGTCTCTCGAGTGCGCACAGTAAGGAAGCCTTTGGGATCAGCCACCCGTCACCTCCAAAATCTTCTTCCACGTGTCCTCACCGTCGGGGTCGAGACCAGAGTCGACGGCTTCTTGTCTCGCGGCAAGAACCGCTGCATAATCACGCGGTAATACCTTGGTGAAGCGCACTAACGTTGTCTCGACGTCATCCATCAATCGCCGAGCGAGTGGCGAGCCTGTTTCGATGGAATGACGTGCCAAGAGATCCATAACGATGGATGCGTCGGTCTCATCGTCGCCGGAAGTTCGCGCATCCATATTGACGTTGTTGTCATCGAGGTCGAGAACGTACGCGACGCCGCCACTCATGCCTGCTCCGAGGTTACGCCCGGTCTTTCCGACAATGACCGCAAGCCCACCGGTCATGTATTCCAGTGCGTGATCCCCCACTCCCTCCACGACACCGGTGGCTCCCGAGTTGCGCACAAAAAATCGTTCGCCGACGATGCCACTGATAAACAGGTGGCCGGAAGTCGCGCCATAGCCAATGACATTTCCGGCTATTACGTTCTCGTCCGGAGCAAAATTAGAGCTTTCATCCGGGCGAACCACAATATGACCACCCGACAGACCCTTGCCCACGTAATCGTTTGCATCTCCGACGAGCTCGAGAGAAATCCCGCGCGGCACAAACGCGCCAAATGACTGTCCTGCGGCCCCGGTGAGCGTAATGGAGATGGTTCCGTCAGGTAGTCCATCCGCTCCGTGTCGTTTCGTGAGCTCGTGACCCAGCATTGTGCCCACCGCGCGTTCCGTGTTTCTCACGGTCATCTCAATTCGCGTTGGCTCACCATCGTCAAGTGACGCACGCGCCCTCGAGATGAGTTCGACGTCGAAGTGATGCTCAAGCTCATGATCTTGATTTCGTCCGTGCTTGCGAGGTTCACTCGCATCAAAAACGGGGCCGCTGAGGATGGGTTCAAGATTGAGCCCGTCGGCCTTCCAATGCTCGACGGCGCGTCGCACGTTGAGCAAGTCCGATCGACCAATCGCCTCATCGAGGGTTCGAAAACCCAACGCCGCGAGATACTCTCTCACCTCTTCCGCGATGAATTCGAAAAAGTTGACAACAAACTCCGGCTTACCGCTGAAGCGAGCCCGCAGCTCAGGGTTTTGTGTCGCTACGCCAACCGGACACGTATCGAGATGGCACACACGCATCATGACACACCCGGAAACTACCAGCGGAGCGGTCGCAAAGCCAAACTCTTCGCCGCCCAACAGCGCGGCAACGATGACGTCGCGACCGGTCTTGAGCTGTCCGTCCACTTGGAGAACCACACGGTCGCGCATCCCGTTGAGCATCAGTGTTTGTTGAGCTTCGGCCACGCCGAGCTCCCACGGAGTTCCTGCGTGCTTGAGGGAGTTGAGCGGGCTCGCCCCCGTGCCCCCATCATGCCCACTGATCAAAATCACATCCGCGAGAGCTTTCGATACGCCGGCCGCGACGGCGCCGATCCCATTTTGACTGACCAGTTTGACGTGGACCCGTGCACTCGGATTCGATCTCTTCAAATCAAAAATGAGCTGCTTGAGGTCTTCAATCGAATAAATGTCATGGTGTGGAGGCGGTGAAATAAGTCCCACTCCAGCCGTCGCATGACGGGTCCGAGCAATGTTGGGATAGACCTTGTTGGGAGGTAACTGACCTCCTTCTCCTGGCTTGGCGCCCTGAGCCATCTTAATTTGGAGGTCGTCAGCATGAGACAAGTACATGCTCGTGACTCCGAAACGTCCGGAAGCGACCTGCTTAATGGCGCTACGTCTCTCCGGGTCAAGCAGACGCTCGAGATCTTCGCCACCCTCGCCCGTATTGCTCTTAGCTCCGAGACGGTTCATCGCGATGGCAAGAGTTTCGTGCGCCTCCTGTGAAATTGATCCATAACTCATCGCCCCCGTGGAGAATCTCTTGACAAGGGAGGCAACCGATTCAACTTCACTCAGAGGTACCGGAGTTCGATTCGATTCGTCAAAATCAAATAGACCACGAATTGTCATCAGGCTCGCGGACTGATCATCGACCAATTTTGTGTACTCACGGAAAATGTCGTACCGACGGCTCCGTGTCGAGTGCTGCAGCTTGAAGACAGTTTCTGGATTAAACAAGTGGGGAGCACCGTCGCGCCGCCACTGAAATTCCCCACCGACTTCAAGAGTTTCGTGGGGGTTACCCGGAATTCCATCGAGGGGGTAGGCACTCACATGGCGAAGTCTGTTCTCTTCCGCGATGACATCAATCCCGACGCCTCCGAGTTTGCTCAGCGTCCCAGTGAAGTACTGATCGACGAACTCCTGCGAGAGTCCGATGGCCTCGAAGGTTTGTGCTCCGCGATACGACGCCACCGTCGAGATGCCCATTTTGGACATGATTTTGAGTAATCCCTTACCCAGAGCCTTGACGACGTTGGCTCCCGCTTTCTGAGCCGATACGTCGGTGATGTAGCCCGTTCGCACCAAGTTCTCGGCGGTCTCGACCGCCAGATACGGATTGACCGCCGACGCGCCAAAACCGATGAGCATGGCCATGTGATGAAC
>RFQD01000156.1 GCA_009925875.1 Microbacteriaceae bacterium
AGCTCGCCAGCATGCTGCGCGGGATGACTCTCACACCCGGCGCCGGAATCGACTTCACCGCACTCGGCATCACGTTGGGCATTGTGCTGACCATTTACGCGGGCGGATTCCTCTTCGGATGGTTGCAGGCCCGCATTCTCAACACCAGCGTTCAACGAACTGTCTTTCGACTGCGCGAAGAAACGGAACAAAAACTCCATCGACTTCCGCTCTCCTATTTTGATCGGATGCAGCGGGGAGAGTTGTTGAGTCGGGTGACGAACGACATCGACAACGTCGCGCAGAGCTTGCAACAAACTTTGAGTCAAGTGCTTGTCAGCCTGCTCACGGTCATTGGCGTGCTGACCATGATGTTCATCATCTCGCCCATTCTGGCGATGATTGCTCTCATCTCGATTCCCGTCAGCCTCGGTGTCACGATGCTGGTGGCTCGTCGTTCACAGCGCATGTTCGTAAATCAGTGGAAGAATACCGGCGAGCTCAATGCGCAAATCGAAGAGACCTTCACCGGCCATTCTCTCGTCAAGATTTTTGGACGCTCGCGTGCGGTGGAAGAACGATTCGCGGCGAAAAATCACGAACTCTACGAGGCAAGTTTTGGGGCACAGTTTGTGTCCGGCATCATCATGCCGTCGATGATGTTTGTGGGAAATCTTGTGTACGTCGGCATCGCCGTCGTCGGCGGACTCTTCGTTGCAAACGGAACCCTCTCCCTCGGTTCCGTTCAGGCGTTCATCCAGTACTCCCGTCAGTTCACGCAACCACTCTCGCAGCTCGGGTCAATGGCGAACCTGCTCCAATCCGGTGTCGCTTCCGCCGAACGCGTCTTTGAGCTTCTCGATGCTCCCGAGCAGTCACCCGATCCGAGCGAGCCCCGCAATCCGGCTCGTGAGACGGGCACCCTCGTGTTCGACCATGTGTCCTTCGGATACTCCGCCGATGCTCCACTCATCACGGATCTCAACCTCACCGTTCTGCCCGGTCAAACCATCGCCATCGTGGGACCGACGGGGGCCGGCAAGACCACACTGGTGAACCTCATCATGCGTTTCTATGAGCTTGACAGCGGCCACATCACCCTCGACGGCACAGACATCGCTCTCATGACCCGAGATGCGCTGCGATCGCGAATCGGCATGGTGCTCCAAGACACGTGGTTGTTCAAAGGGACGATTCGGGACAACATTGCCTACGGTCGTCCCGGGGCAAGCGATGACGACATCGTTGCGGCAGCCAAGGCAACCTATGTCGATCGCTTCGTTCGCACGCTGCCGTTGGGATACGAGACGGTCCTCGATGATGAAGCATCGAACGTCAGTGCCGGCGAAAAACAACTCATCACGATTGCGCGAGCGTTCTTGGCAGCGCCCAGTGTGCTCATTCTCGACGAGGCGACATCATCGGTGGATACGCGAACAGAGGTTCTCGTGCAGCGAGCCATGGCTGCGCTCCGTGCAGACCGCACGAGTTTCGTCATTGCGCACCGGCTCTCCACAATCCGCGATGCCGACCTCATCTTGGTCATGGAGCACGGGGACATTGTTGAACAGGGCACGCACGAGCAGCTCATGGCGTCACCCGGACCCTATTCCGCGTTGTACGCCGCACAATTCGCCTCATCGACCGACATCGACGCCCCGTCGCCAACCGGCGTGCGCGATTAATCTCGCGCTGTGCGAACTCCCGGAAGCGCGAACACGCCGTCTCCGACAATGTCGAGTAATTTTCCCTCAATGAGGGGGAAATCGGGTTGGTTCAGGAACGACACGTGATCATTCTCGGAAAGTCCGAATGCCAGCGTGAGTGCGATGAGCACGTCGAAGGCAACGAGGTACCAGCTGAAGCCGGGGACATACGTTTTTGTCATCAACGGCCCGAGCACGTTGGCGTCACTCCACTCCAGGCTTGCGAGCACGTCCTGTTCCGAAATGGTCATCGGTCGGCGGGCAAGATTTCGTCCCGAGCCAATCTCAGCTTGAAGGGTCCCATCACCACGCAAGAGAAACTGTGCAAACGGAGAACCTTCCTCGTCGAATCCGTTGCGTGAACTCAGCACCTGAACGACGAGAGTTCTTTCGTAGGCGAGTCGCACACCGAGTTCACGAATCGCCACAGCCATGGGCATCCACTGCGGACCTAAATATGGCGTCTCTGCGAGGACTGTTTGACCGAAGCTGTCAACTTCGCGGGGTGTCAGCTCACGAATGCTCGTCAGCGCGACATCCGTCAGTCCGGCATCGGCAGCTGTCTGATGCGCTTCGCCCGGTGAACGGGCGACACAACCGAAGGTGGGATAACGCAAATTGTGCCCGTTCACTCGGAAGAGAAACACCTGTGGCTGAAGACCCGTGTGCATCGGTCCGACCGTTCCCGTGATTTCTTGACGCATGGCATCGCTCCCGTCCTGTGACGCTGCCTAGAACGCAATACGAGAGAGAAGCTCCACGAGCTGTTTGCGCTCCGCCAAGCTGAGAGCAGACATGGGGTCGTTGTCCATGTTCAGGAGGGTCTCACGGGCCGTCGCAAAGAGTTCATCACCCTGCGGGGTCGCCTTGACGACCACACCGTTTTTGCTGTGGGGATCCGGCCTGCGCGCAACGAGAAAGAGGCGCTCCAGTTCATCCACAAGAGTTTCCGCCTCCGGTTCCGACACCAGCAGAATCTGGGACAGCTCCGCAATGCTCGGACTGGCGTCGGAGCACGCAAGAGACAGCACAAAGTATGTTCCCGTGTTGAGCCGGTATTCGGCCAGGTAGGGAAGAGCGCGTGCGGCGTTGACGGCTCGCGCCCGGGCGAGCAAGAAATCGGCATCCGTAAAGAGATAGTGCTCGGCAAATCGGGCGGCTGTCACGTCATCCAGCGCCGTGGTCCGAGGTTCGATCGGGTTGGATATGTCTGCCATGGTTTCTTAACCCTAACCACGCGCAGCCGGCTTTGCGATTCGACCTTGGGGTTATCCATTCCCATGAATTCGTCGTCCGAGTTCGGCCGCGACCTGCGCCATCGCGGCAATGAGTGGTGCCGTGTCACGTGTCGCTCTGGGGTACGTGAGTGCGATGGCCGCGGCCGGCCAACCCGCGTGGTCGAGTACGGCGATGGCGACCGACGCGAGCCCTTCGGTCACATCACCGTCTTCGGTAGCAAACCCGTCCCGATGCACTGGTTCGATGAGTTGCTTCACGTGTGCATAGGTGCGTGATTCGGGAAAGTCGGCGCGTAGTTGTGCTGCGGGGAGCCGAGCGAGCATTGCCCGGCCACTCGCGGTCTTGATTGCCGGTAGGCGCACACCCACATTCGTAATCAGGCTCGGGCGGTTCTTTGCCCGTTCCTCGACCAGATAGAGCACCTCGGTGCCGTGCAACACGGCCATGTGTGCGCTCTCTCCCACGTGATCCACCAGCTTGGCGATGAGCGGTGCGCCTAGGCGAGAAAGTGGTTGCTGTCGCGTGTAGCTCGACGCGAGGGCGTAAGAATTTGGTCCGAGACCATAGCGCTTCTCCTCCGGAACATGCGTCACGTACCCTCGCTCGCACATGACCGTGAGCAGCTGATACGCGGACGAGCGAGGTAGCTCGAGGGCTGTGGCGACCATTTGCGCCGGAACGGGCCCTCGTTGGGCACTGAGAAAATCGAGGATGCGCAGGGTATTGTCGGCGGCCGGTACCCGTGTCATGCGACTCCCCTCCCCGCTGTCTGGCATATCAGACACTAGTCGAACTCGAGTAGTCACGTCGTGAGGGAAGCGAGAGTGGAATGGTCATCATGCACGAAGTTGTCATTGGCGCGGGTCAGCTGTCCATCGAAAACGTCGTCGACATCGCGCGGCACAATGCGCGTGTGACGTTGGATGCTCGGGCGCTCGACGACGTGGCCGCGAGCCGCGCCATCATCGAGGGACTTGCCGCGGATCCGCATCCGCACTATGGAATCTCGACCGGGTTCGGTGCCCTCGCGACAACGTTCATCGAGCACGATCGTCGTGCGCAACTCCA
>RFQD01000157.1 GCA_009925875.1 Microbacteriaceae bacterium
ATGCACAACCCCGAAACCACGCAGGCGCTCATCCGTGCCGCAGAGATCGCCGATTCACCGGTGTTCCTGCAGGTCGGTCGCGCCATCGTGCCACACATGGGTCTGCGCGAAGCATTTGAGATGACCCGTCGCGAGCTGGACAAGGCGCCGATTGACGTGCCGATTCACCTCGACCACGGAACATTCGACGAGGTGGCCATTGCCATCGAGCTCGGATTCGACTCGATCATGTTTGACGGCGCTCACCTCGACTTTGAAGAGAACATCCGCGTCACCCGCGAGGTCGTCACGGCCGCGCACGCGGCGGGCATCCCCGTCGAGGCAGAGCTGGGCAAGATTCCCGATGCCGCCGACAACATCAACTGGGCTGACTACTACACGAGTGTCGAAGAGGCCGAGCGTTTCGTTGCCGAGACCGGTGTCGACTGGCTCGCCATCTCGGCCGGAGTGATGCACGGGGTCACCGGCCTCGAGCCGCAGCCGCTCGACATCGAGCGCATAGAGCAGATTCGTGACGTCACGGGCATCCCGCTCGTTTTGCACGGTGCTTCTGGCGTTCCGATCGATCAGCTTCGTGCCGCGAGCGTTGCCGGCGTGCACAAGTTCAATGCCGACACAGATCTTCGTCACGCATTCCGCGCGGGCATCGAAGAGAAATGGTCAGAGGGTGACCGCCAGCTCGAAGAAGCCATGTCGCTCGGTCGTGACCGCATGATCGTTGCCACCGTCGAAAAGATGCGTGAATACGGATGCGCCGGCAAGGCCAACTACGGAACACCCATCTCGCTCGAGAACAGCGTTCTGGGCGGTGTATCCCGGTGAGTGATGAGGGCGTCGTCGTTCCGCTGACGGGCATTGCCCGCACGGCGGCCAAACACATGGCTCGTGCCTGGCAGGCACCCGTCTTTCACGTGACGGTCGAGGTCGACATGACCGAGGCCATGAAGGTGAAGTCGGTCGAACCCACTGCCACGGTCACCGATGCCATTGTTGCGGCCGCAGCGACGGCGCTCATCGAATTCCCCGAGGTCAACGTTCACGTGGGTGAAGACGAGCTCGTTCGATTCGACGCCATCAACATCGGAATTGCGGTCGCAAGCCCGAAGGGGCTGGTGGTGCCCAACGTGCACGACGCCGCGAACAAGTCGCTGGCGGAACTCGCCACAGCCCGAGCGGACATTGTCTCGCGCGCCCGCGACGGCGCATTGGCTCGACCCGACATCAGCAACGGGACGTTCACGATTTCAAACCTCGGCATGATGGGCATCACGCGCTTCGACGCGATTCTGAATGTTCCGCAGGCCGCCATCCTGGCGGTGGGCGCCACAATCGATCGATTTGTCGGTGGCGCAGACAACGCCCACTGGGCTCCAATTGCTGAGCTCACTTTGACGTGTGACCATCGTGCGCTTGATGGCGCGACGGGCGCGAAATTCATCGGCGCCGTCAAGGCGGCGCTCGAGAGCCCGTTGCCGTCGAGCGATTTGACAGCAACGCAACGTGCGTCACTTGTGGGAGCTCGATAGCCCGTGAGCGAAAGCGCCGAACAGCTTGCCGTCAACGTGCTCGTGCTCGGCGCCGGGCCGGGCGGATACGTTGCCGCTATCCGAGCTGCTCAGCTGGGTCAGACCGTCGCCATCGTCGAGCGCGAATACTGGGGCGGTGTCTGCTTGAACGTCGGGTGCATTCCGACGAAGGTTCTGTTGCGGCACGCCGAAGTGGCCGCACTCGTTTCGCGACACGCGAAAGCTTTTGGTCTGCCAGACGGCGTGACGGCAGATTTTCGGGCGGCCCACGAGCGCAGCCGGTCGGTAGCCGAAGGCCGCATCAAGGGCGTGCACTACTTAATGAAGAAGAACGGCATCCGACAGTTCGCCGGCACGGGAACATTCACAAGTGACACTTCGCTCACGGTGACCACGGCCGATGGGCCAATCGCCGACATCACTTTTGATCACGCGATCATCGCGACGGGCTCAGAGATCCGCAATTTGCCCGGCGTCGACTTGGGTGCACGGGTCACCGGCTACATCGAGGTTGTGCTTTCCGAAACGATGCCTGATTCACTCGTCGTCATTGGTGCCGGACCCATTGGCATTGAATTTGCCTGTGTCGCGGCCAGTTTTGGCTCGAACGTCACCGTGCTCGAATATCAAGACCGCATTTTACCGGCCGAAGATGTCGACGTCTCGGCCGAGCTTGCCAAGGCGCTGAAGAAGCTTGGCGTCACCGTCGTGACCGGTGCGCGAGTGGTGTCTGCCAGTGATACAGAGTCGGGCGCGCACGTCACGTACGACACCGCGGCCGGAGAGACAACAGAAATCGACACCGACCACGTGCTCGTGGCGGTGGGATTCTCTCCCCGACTTGAGGGTTACGGTCTCGACGCAACCGGAGTTGCCGTCACCGACAGTGGAGCCATTGACGTGGATGCGCAACTGCGCACCAGCGTGCCGCACATCTTTGCCATCGGCGACGTGACCGGCAAATTGGCGCTCGCGCACGTTGCGGAGGCGCAAGGAATTGTGGCGGCGGAGGTCATCGGCGCAGCGTCGACTCGAGTGATGGGCGACTACCGCGACATGCCTCGGGCCGTGTACTCGTCACCGCAGGTGGCGAGCTTCGGCCTCACCGAAGCACAGGCCCGCGAGGAGCTCGGCGATGTGCTGGTCGCCTCTTTCCCGTTCGTTGCCAATGGCAAAGCACACGCGGTGGGGGAGACCGCCGGTTTCGTCAAGCTCATTGCGAACCCCACAACTCGCACCCTGGTGGGCGGGCACCTTGTTGGACCGGACGTGTCGGAACTCCTGCCCGAGCTCACGCTCGCAGCGGGAACGGGCACGACCATCGACGACCTCATCCACAATGTGCACGCCCACCCCACTCTGAGCGAAAGCCTGCAGGAAGCCTTCCACGGGCTCGCCGGCCACGTGATCAACTTCTAATCGAGAGAGCTACTGTCATCATGCGCACGACACTCATTCGCGGCCTCGCCGGCGAACGTGACCGCGGGCTCAATTCGAGCGCCGGTCTTGAGGCATCGAAGCGCGTGCTCCATCTCGTGGCGGAAAACAATGAGCTCGGGCGAATCGTGCGCCTCTACCGTCCTGCGTCGACGGTTGCGTTTAGCCGTCGGGAGACCCTCCTGAACGGATTCGCGGAGGCTGTTGCCGAGGCGACCACCTTTGGGTTTGAGCCTTACATTCGCCCAGCCGGAGGACGTGCTGTCGCGCTTGACACCGACTGGTTCGTCCTCGATGTGATCACCCCCGAAGATCGAGGTCGCACCGTCGCTCATCGGGATGTCTTCACTGACTTCGGTGGGAAGTTCGTGGCGTTGTTCTCCGAGCTCGGACTTGAGACTGCGGTCGCCCCTGTCGCCGGCGAATACTGTCCGGGCGACTACAGCATCAGCTCTCGTGGCGCAGTGAAACTTGTGGGGACCGCGCAGCGGGTGACTCGCGGTGCGCGCTTGTTCAGTGCGAGCATCCCGTATTCAGTTTCGCCAAATGTGTCGGAAGTGCTTGCGCGCGTAAACGACCTACTCGAACTCGAGTGGAATCCGAGCACGCTCGGCTCCGTCAGCGACGAGTCGTCGGGGATCACGCGCGATCAACTCGAAGCCGCCCTCATTGCGAACTTTGCCGCCGATGCCGAGGGGGAGTCGACCCTCGCAGACCTGTTTGGCGCTTCTCCTGTCGACTCGGATTCCCCAGCCATTGCGAGGGCCTCATGAGCCCTTCTTCAGAAAGAAAGAAGCGTGAATCAATGACCCAGGAGCTTCGTGCCGAATTCGCCGCTCTGGCCAATCGCTCGAGCGACGTGCTCATCATCGGTGGTGGCATCAACGGCATCTCCATCATGCGTGACCTCAGTCTGCAAGGTGTGACGGTTACCCTCATCGATCGCGGTGACGTCATGTCGGGCGCATCCGCCGCGTCGTCACACATGATTCACGGTGGCATTCGCTACCTCGAG
>RFQD01000158.1 GCA_009925875.1 Microbacteriaceae bacterium
GGCAGTCTCTATGCGCGGGTCACGCTGGAAGATTTCACCGGCGAAATCACAATCATGTTCATGGGACGAACATTCCTGGAGTTCGGCGACCTTCTCATGACCGACTCTGTCGTGGCCATCAAAGGCAGAATTAATCGACGGGATGACGGCGCAACCGTGCATGCACATTCTCTGAGCGTGCCCCAAATCAACACTTCCGAACCGAGCAGTTCGCTGACTTTGCTGGTGTCCGAGACGCGGGCGACAACCGATACGTTGCAGGCAATCAAGGGCGTGCTCAACCGGCACCCGGGAGAAACCGAGGTGCGACTGCGACTCACGCGCGACGGTACCGCGCGAATCTTTGAACTGCCCTACCGCATTCGAGTAACTCCCGACTTCTATGGTGAAATCAAGACACTGCTCGGCCCAACCTGTGTCGCGTCTTAGGCTAGAGAAACCATGATGCGCACGGTAGACCTTCGAGACGGGTCACTCTCGTCGACAGAAATTTCTGCGCGTCTCCCTCGCATCTCCTCGAACATTGATTCCGCGCTGATCTCCGCGAGGGCGCTCATCGATGACATCATTCACCATGGTGAAGCGGCACTTCGTGATCAGGCACGCGAGTTCGATCATGTTTCCGGTCATGCGATTGCCGTCCCGCCGTCAGACTGTGACGAGGCGCTCACCGCGCTCGATCCCGAGTTGCGTGCGGCCATCCTGGAATCTATTCGCCGTGTTCGACTGGCATCGAAGGCGGGAATTCCGCCAGAACGTGACGTGGAAATCGCTCCCGGCGCAACCGTGACTCAGCGGTGGATTCCCGTGTCACGTGTAGGCCTGTATGTGCCGGGTGGAAAGGCTGTGTACCCGTCGAGCGTGGTGATGAACGTCGTCGCAGCGCAAGTGGCGGGCGTGGCGTCGATTGCGATCGCCTCACCACCACAAAGTGATATGCAGGGTCGCGTCCATCCAACGATTCTGGCGACGGCTGCGTTGCTCGGCGTGACAGAGGTCTACGCGATGGGCGGTGCGGGTGCAATTGGGGCGTTTGCCTACGGAGTGCCCGATCTCGGACTCGAGCCCGTTAACGTCATCACCGGTCCGGGCAATGTTTTTGTCGCGGCCGCAAAGCGACTCGTTCGTGGTGTCGTCGGCATCGACTCTGAAGCCGGTCCGACAGAAATCCTCATCATTGCCGACGACGCGGCTGACCCACTCCTCATCGCCTATGACCTCATCTCGCAGGCGGAACACGACGAACTCGCCTCTGCCGTTCTGGTGACGACGTCAGACAAACTTGCGGCGCGCGTGGAGAATTCCCTTCGGGAGCTCGTTCCTCTGACGCGGCATCGCAGTCGAGTTGATTCTGCTTTGGGGGGACACCAATCATCGATCGTTCTGGTTTCTGACCTCGACATGGCGGTGCTCGTCTCCAACATCTATGCCCCAGAACATTTGGAGGTTCATACCGAAAACGCGCACGCACTGGTTCCGCAGCTGGTCAACGCCGGTGCCATTTTCGTGGGACAGACGTCACCTGTCAGTCTGGGTGACTACTTGGCGGGTTCGAACCATGTGTTGCCGACGGCGGGGCAGGCCGCCTTTTCTTCCGGACTCGGGTCCTACACGTTTCTTCGAGCTCAACAAGTCATCGACTACAGCGCGGACGCTCTTCGCGAAGTCAGGTCGCACATCCGAGTGTTCGCCGACGATGAAAACCTCCCGGCTCATGCCGACGCGGTGGATGCGCGCTTTACTGTCCCCGTGGCTTCGGCTCTCCCGAAGACGGAGGTCTAGCGCGTGTTTTGTCCTTTCTGTCGACACCCGGATTCTCGCGTCATAGATTCGCGCACGTCGGATGACGGGCTCTCCATTCGGCGTCGGCGACAATGTCCCGAGTGCGGAGGGCGGTTCAGTACGACTGAGACAGCCAGTCTCACGGTGATCAAGCGATCGGGCGTCGTGGAGGCGTTTAGTCGGGAAAAGATTGTGTCGGGCGTGCGCAAGGCATGTCAGGGAAGACCAGTCACGGATGCGGATCTCGCGAATCTCGCTCAGCGAGTAGAAGAATCCGTGCGAGCCACCGGCGTGAGCCAGATTGACGCGAACGAAATCGGACTCTCGATTCTGCCGCCTCTCAAGGAATTGGATGAGGTCGCCTATCTTCGCTTTGCCAGCGTGTACCAAGCGTTTGATTCACTCGACGACTTTGATCGGGCGGTGACGGAACTTCGCCGCGAACGTTCCGGCGCGACATCGTCAGAGAGTGAATCGTCGAAGTGACGGCGATCGACCCTGCGCGCCACGGAGGTTCCGTCTATCGATTTGTTTTCTGGGCGTTTTTTTCGCGCTTGACACCCGAGCGGGCCCATTCCCTCGCCGCGTTCGTCATCCGGTGCGCGGGACTCCCGGGAGTTCGAAACGTCGTCCGGATACTCTGCAAACCACCGCGCGAGTCACACGTGGTAGCGCTCGGGCTGGTCTTCGATTCGCCGTTCGGACTGGCGGCCGGTTTTGACAAGAACGCGCAGATGGCCATTGGTCTTGGTGCGTTCGGATTCGGTCACGTTGAGGTCGGCACTGTCACGGCTCATGCACAGCCCGGAAATCCACGACCGAGGCTATTTCGACTCATTCCAGATCGTGCCCTGATTAATCGCATGGGCTTCAATAATGATGGTGCCGAGGTTATCGCTCGACGACTTGAGAAACTTCGACACATCAAAAAAAGGCCGATCATCGGAGTCAACATCGGCAAAAGCCGTGTTGTCGACGTGGAGGATGCCGAGTCAGACTATGTCACGAGCACGAGGCTACTGGCTCCCGTGGCGGACTATCTCGTTGTCAACGTCAGCTCCCCAAACACCCCAGGACTTCGCGGATTGCAAGAACTCGACAGTTTGGAGCCCCTGCTCGGTGCTGTGGCGCACGAGGCGGGTTCGGTGCCACTGCTCGTCAAAATCGCGCCGGATCTCGATGATGTGCAAGTTGATGAGATTGCTCGATTGTGTGTGCGACTCAAACTCAGCGGGATTATTGCGACCAACACCACCGTGTCGCGAGAACATCTCGTGACACCGTCGAACATTGTTGACGCGTGTGGTCCGGGCGGTTTGTCGGGACCTCCGGTCGCCCAACGGAGTCACGAGGTGCTTCGCAGAATCAGGTCGATCGTTCCTCCTGAATTCTGTGTGATTTCTGTCGGTGGCATCGAGACGGCGGACGATGTTCGGGCGCGAATCCGGGATGGTGCGACCCTGGTTCAGGGTTACACGGGGTACATCTACCAGGGCCCGTGGTGGGCCCGCAACATCAATCGAGGTTTACAATCCCACCCAGAAAAGGGTTCGTCGTCTACCCGGTGAACGGTGCTTCATAACAGAACAATTCTGGCGAAAACGTGAGAACGATAATCCCAGGATGATCTATTCCGGGTACTGGCGGCGCCCGACCTGAGGCTTCGGCATGCGCATCGGTCGCATCTGAATGGAGCGCATGGCTGCATACCAGCCGAGTCCACGCTCGGCGCTGGTGGAGCCGAATTTAGCGCTGACACGGCGGCGAATGCTCACGCTCAGAATCACCGCGTCGAGTATGACGACCACGAGGAAACCCCACATGACGAAAATGCCGAGCTCGGCCAGAGTAAATGAGCCGATGGTGAGAGTGTCTGCAAATGTGGCAACGATAACGAGCAACATAAGTGGCACCATCAGCTCGCCGACGCTATAGCGGGCGTCAACATAGTCACGCACAAAGCGGCGTTGGGGTCCACGATCGCGACGGGGTAAGTATCGTTCGTCTCCAGACGCCATTCCAATTCGCGCGCGCTCACGCTGCTTCGCCACTGCCTCACGATTTGCTTTCGCAGCGGCACGTCGATCATTTGGTACGAGAGGACGCTTGTTGGCCGCTTCACGCTCTTTTCGCGACGGTGTCGGGTG
>RFQD01000159.1 GCA_009925875.1 Microbacteriaceae bacterium
ACGAGCCGATTCCACGTCGATGTCGATGTCGGGGAGCGTCTCGCGTTTGTTGCCCAAGAAACGTTCGAACAGCAGGTTCAGTTCGAGTGGGTCGACGTTGCTGACACGCAGCAGGTAGTTGACCAGCGAACCGGCACCCGAGCCGCGCGCCTGGTTGCGAATGCCCATGTCGCGAATCATGCGCGTCACGTCGGCGACGGTCAGAAAATACGTCGCAAAACCGAACCCGTCGATGGTCGCCAGTTCGTCACGCAATTGCTCGTGGATGCGCGTCTGCAACTTGTGGTTCGCATACGGGTATCGCTCGCTGATGCCCGCCTGCGCCATGCGCCGGAGCACCTCGCTCGGCGGCGTCTCACGGTCGGTGCCGTTCTCCGACTTGAGCAGACCAATCACGCTATTCTCGGGAACTTTTGCTTGCCGCCAGCCGATGTCGCTGTCGGGGTCGAGCGCGCATTTCTCGGCAAGTCGCACGGTTTCGGCGATGAGCCGTGGTGCGGCTCCCTGATCGAGCATCGAGTGGTTCACGATTCGGCGGGCAATCGCGTGCATCTCTTTGGGTGACTTGAGCCAGGCTTGCCCGTTCGGTTGCGGTTCGAAACTGCCGAGAGGCTTGAGCGCGGCGGCGGCATCGAGCACGTCGCCCGTGATGGCATCGGTGGGCGCGAGGTAGCGCACGGCGTTGGTGAGCACGGCGGGAATCTCGTGCGCGTCGGCCAACTCGAGCAGACGAGCCGCGTGCGTGAGACTGCCCGGGCGACCCGGCTCGGTGTAGTGGCAGACGATGTTGAGGGTTACGCGTGCGGGCAGGGTCTGCATCCACCAGGCCAATTTTTCGGATGCGCTGCCCGCGGCATTTTGTGCAACCCCGCTCGCCACCGCGTGACCCACGTCGGAGTCAGGGCCGAGCAGAACGGTGACGTGTGTGCCGTCGGGCCCACGCAGCAGGTGCGCGAGTCGGTCGCGGCGCAGTGCCGGCTGGTTCTTGGCCGTGCGTGAGCGAGGGGAGTGTGCCTGCGTGATGGCGCGCGCCAGCACCGCCCAGCCAGCACCACCGTTGTGGCCGTGCGCGAGCAGCACGATGCGTCCGGCGGGTGTGCCGTCGCGCTCGGCCAGCGCGAGATCCACGCCCACCACCGGCGCAACGTTCGCGGCGATGCACGAGCGAATGTGCCGTACCGCCCCATAGAGTCCATCGCGGTCGGTGAGTGCGGCGATGGGTGCGCCAAACTCGGCTGCCGCCGCGACCAAGTGTTCCGGTCGGGCGGTGCCGTAGTGCGCGCTGAACGCGCTCGCGGTCTGCAGGTGTACGAAGGTTGCCATGGGGTGCCACCCTCAAGCGCAAAGCTCGGGCGGTGCGGGTCAGGCGAAGAGCAGTTGATCTATCTCTTCGCTCGAGGCGGAGAGGAGCATCCACGTGGCGCCACCCGGCCCGCGCGCCACGTCATAGATACCCTCACTGAATGTGCCACCAGTCATGCTGACGGCTTCGACGCGCCACACGGGCATGTCGAGTAAGACGGCGTTGCCCGGCGTAACGCGCGTGTGTTCGTTCCACCAGCGGCGACGGGTGATCCACGGTTCGGGTGTGCTGAGCACACCGTAGAGCCGACCGCGCCAAGTGAAGCGAATGGGCATGCCCGAAGGGAGGGTTTCGACCTCGACGGGCTCATTGATCTGCATGTTGTTCCTCTGTGAGTATTCGAATATATCTTCGAATGTTCACAATAGGAACTGCCACCGACAGAGGTCTCAAGTGGGGGTTGAAGGTCGGTTACAGCACCTTCTTGAGCTGCTTCAGTAGCGTCCCGCCCGAGTGCCCGTAAACCCACGGCGCACCCTCGGGCGGCACAAACTGCTCGACGTTCTTCTTGTTGCGACCGGCGAACACGGCCTCGCTGGCCGACAAGCGGCGAATACACACGGCCGCGACGTTCTGCGGAAACTCGCGCTGAAAATCTCCATAAATGTGCTGATCGTGCTGACCGTCGTCCCCAATGAGAATCCAGCGGATGTTCGGAAACTCGGTCGCCAAGCGACGCAGGCTGCGCTGCTTGTGTTCGCGACCCGACCGGAACATGCGGTCGTGCGTGGGACCCCAGTCGGTGAGTAGGAGCGCGCCTTCCGGGTAGAGGTTGCGCGAGAGAAACCGGGTGAGCGTGGGCGCGACATTCCACGCACCCGTGGAGAGGTAGATGACGGGCATCCGCTTCTGCTTATTCACCAGTTTGCTTAAGAACACCGCCATGCCGGGAGTGGGAACGCGGGCGTGCTCATCCAGCACAAAAGAGTTCCATGCAGCCAAGAACGGACGAGGAAGCGCGGTGACCATGACGGTGTCATCCACGTCACACACGATGCCAAGTGTGGCCGTTTCGGGAGTCACGCGGACCGTTGCCGACGCCTCGGCAGAACCCTCACACGAGAAGTGCACGGTGTGCTTGCCGGGCTTGAGCGTGACCTTGATCACCTCATCGACGACTCCACCGCGGTCAGCCGTCACGTCGACGGTGAAGTCGCCGATACGAATTGTCACCTTGGCGCTATTCACCGGAACAGCCAAGAAGCTACGCCAACCCCGCACGCTGGCACGCCGTTTGATGGCCAGGCGCTCGGCCCGCGAACCGACGCGGTGATTCGGCGTGAGAAGCACGCGACACATCACGCGCACCCATCCGCCGTCACCGTAACCGGGATACGCCACCACGGTGGGGGTGTGACCGTGCCGACGCACGCGACGTTCACGCCACGCGTGATATCGGTCTTCAAGCCGCGCGGCCCGGTGCATGACGTCTTTCGTTACGTCGCTGCGGGAGACAGGTCGCTTCGCTGTCTTCGGCGTGGGGGTCACGTCGTACAGTTTGGCAGACACACGTGCGTTAGCCGGCGCGTCACCGCGCGCCACGAAACCGCTAACCGATTATTTACTCAGGCTCATCGCTCATGAATTTGCTCTGAGAACGCGCGATGCGCTTCTTGACCAGCGAGTTCACCACAATGAGCACGACCACCAGCACGATGAACACCCATCCCGCCCACTCGAACTGCTCGGTGAGTGCGAGGTACTCCTCGGTCAGAAAGTAGGCGAGGCTCACGTAGATACTCGTCCAGAGAGCGCTGGCCGCGGCGGTCCAGGCGATGAACGTGCGGTAGCGCATCCCCGTCATGCCGGCCGTCAGCGGAACGACCGAATGAAAGAACGGGAGAAAACGGCTGGCAAACACCGCCGGACCACCTCGACGATGCACAAACGTGTCGGCCTGTTGCCAACGTTCTTCACCAATCCACCTGCCCGCACGGCTGAGTCTCAGACGCTCACCGAAAAAACGCCCGAGGTAAAACCCGACTGTCTCGCCAATCAGCGCGCCACCCGTGACGACCAGCAACATGCCGACATATTCACTTGTGTTTGCAATACCCGTGCTGGCGACAAGCACGGTCGTGTCTCCTGGTACGACGAGCCCCAACAGAAACGACGTCTCGAGAAAGACCGCGACACCCGCGATCGCCGTGCGTGTCACCGGATCGACACTCGAGACGAGGTCGATAACCCAATTGAGAATGTCGTTAATCATCCGCGGGCCAGTGGCGCTCGCCGGAGTTCGTATGCCGTGCGCCACTCGGTCGTCAGTTCGGGGATTTGCGCCAGCTTCGGCCCGTCAATCCAGGCGGTGACCTCGCGAATGCCGTGCAGTGCATTGATCGCCCACACGGTCCGCCCAGAAAGAGACGCGGGTTCGATTGCCTCGGTCGAAAGCGGGTTGCCCTTTTCCGCAGCCATCTCGGCAATCACGCGCGCGGTTACACTGTCGACGCGCACGGCTTCGGGTGGGGGACTGAACAGCGTGCCATCGCGCCACCACACGAGACA
>RFQD01000160.1 GCA_009925875.1 Microbacteriaceae bacterium
ACATTTACAGTTGTCCGAACTGTCAAAACCGCTGGTATGTAAGGGAAAAGTTGCGACATGCCATCTACTGTGGCCATTGCTTTGAGAAGACCGGCGAAGAATTTTTTGCTCGCCCTCTTGACCGCGGTCACCTTCAATTCAACCAAGAGCAAAGCCGAGACTTCGACCCCTGATTTTTCATCACGTGATTTGCTGTCACGGGAATTGCCCGTTGGCATGGCTTTTGCGTTCCTCGGCGTGCAGCTCGCCGTGTTTGGTCTGTACATGGGGGCGTCTTTTGCACCCAATCACAAGGGCATGCCTCTCATTCCCGAGGGCACCCAGCTCGACTTCCTGCGCAAGCAGGTGCTCACATCGCGCAACATTCGCGGTGGCTGGTGGGCCACCTGGCTCTTCGGTGGGTTGAACTACCAGATCGAACACCATCTCTTTCCGAGCATGCCGCGTCCCCATTTGGCAAAAACTCGTCACATTGTGCGCGAATACTGTGCCACGATTGGAGTGCCCTACACGGAAGCGTCCGTGATGCGGTCCTACGGGATTGTTATCGCGTATCTCAACCAGGTTGGGCTCAGTGCTCGCAATACGTTCGATTGCCCTATGGTCGGCGAACTGCGGCGCTAAGTGCTCCACACTTCCAAGCCCTGACAGGCAAGGAAAACCCGAGGCAGTGATTTACCGTCACGGGAATTATGCGGGGAAACTCGCAGCTTAAAAGATAAGAAGAAAAACGCATGGCAACAGGAACCGTGAAGTGGTTCAACAATGAGAAGGGCTTTGGTTTCATCGCTCCTTCCGACGGCAGCCCCGACGTGTTTGCGCACTTCAGTGCCATCCAGGGCTCCGGATTCCGCGGACTTGAGGAAAACCAGCAGGTTGAATTCGAGACCGTGCAAGGCCCCAAGGGCTTGCAGGCTGAGAACATCCGCCCGCTCTAAGCACCACACAGTGGCACCGACTTATCGGTGACACGGGTAAGACCCTTCTTCGTTCGAAGAAGGGTCTTACTTTTGCTTGAAGACGAACCCGCAATCGTTGCAGTTTCGCATGAAGCCATACGGGGTGACTTCTTGGTGTGTGTCCATCGATCCGCACGCCGGGCAATTGGTTGCGCTCACGGTTGTTCCCTTTCGCAGTGACTTTCTGACGCTCACAGGAGAACACGAGCCACCGACGTTTGGCTAGGGTCGCGTGCCCGAATTCTGTCCCATCATGGGCGGCATTTGCCGAATTTGTGACGCATCAACAACGCCATGGAAGCATCGAATCGACGAGGTGGCGTCGGTCGTGTTGGGCAGCACGTAGTGGTAGATGCCGTTGGGAAACTCCGGCGTCGCCGAGAAGATGCCGTTGCACTCATCAAGCTTGTCCGACGTGACTTCGGCGCCGGCAATGTCATAGGCCCCATAAATCGGAAAACCGTCGAGAGCGAGGCCGATGATGTGTGACGCCTGGCCGGTTGCGTCTACCTGTCGCGTGACGCAGGACGAGTTGGCGTGGTAGTGGTAGTTGCCTTGCGGTGATGGATGCCCGGAGCAGTGATCCACGAACGACGCCGTAACACCGTCTTTTGTGACGGTGAAATTGTTTGCCATGGCAACCGTGCTTCCATCTGCTTCAAAGGGGTTGAACAGCACAGCTCCAGAAATCATGATGCCAATCGATCCGAGCGGTGCTTCGGTCGTGGAGTTTGAATACTGCGGCGACGTAGGGAATGTGAACGTCTGCTGTTGCGCGGCGGTGGGGTCTTTCGCAACCGTCGCGGTGTTTGCGTCGGGGATGAGAACACCATTCTGTGGCACGGCATAATACGCGTCCCGCTCATGATTCGGGATGCTGTTTGTCGTCACGGTGAAGGTCGAACCGGCGAAGTCCGTTGTCACCTCGGCCGAGTCCCACACCACCCCCTCAACGGTTTGCGGGGTCCCCCACGACAACCCTGCCAAGACGGCGGACGTGTCGTGGGTGGCGAACAGGTCGGCGCTGACGGAACTCGACGTGTGCGACGGCGCGGGCGTGTTTGTTGTGGGCTGTTGAGAGGCGATGGATGCGCATCCGGCGAGGGTGACGACACCCACAGCCATCACAGCTGTCGTGGCTAACGCGGTGGCTCGGCGGGGTGAAACGTGGGACGACATGTGTTTCCTCCAGATTCGGGCTGTTGTGGAGAAAGTACGGGTATCGTCTGGCAACACGTTATGGGCTAGCTATGAGTTGTCTATGAGCCGTTCTATCCCGGAGGCAGGGCGATTGTCCTGCCTCCGGGAGGCCGAATCTATGGCGTTGCCGCCCCAATCGCGGTTGCGGTTGCGGCGCTCCGGACGGGCGATGAGTCGGTGTATCCCGTCTTTTTGGCGATGATTTCGACTTTGAGGAACTTTACCGACGTACAAAGACGTGGGAGTGAACGTTTGCGATGTCGCACCAGAGATTTCCACATACGTTCCACCTGCTCCCAAATAGAACCACTTGTACTTGTAGGAATCAGGCGTTGGCGACCACATACCTTCGTTGGCCGTGAGCGTTGATCCAACGGTCAAGGTGCCCGTAATGGTCGGCACGGGCGCAGGAGTCGCGAACGTTCCGGCAGCGACGGCGGTCGTCGCCGCCGAAAGTACCGGAGTGTCGGTGTACTCGGACTTCGACCAGATGACCGTAGCCTTGATGAACTTACCCGTGTCGGCACCCGTCAATGTGTACGTCTTAGCCGTCGCATCGGGGATGTTCGAATATGCCCCCGTCGACGTTGTAGCTCGCACCCACTGGTAACCCTTGACCGTTGCACCGGCTGGGGCCGTACCATCCGCCACGGTCAATGTATTACCGGCCTTGATTGTGCCGGCAACGGGAGTGGTCACCGTAACGGTGGGCGTTGGCGGTGAAGCAATGAGCCCACGCGTTACCGCCGCCGTTGCCACGCTTGTCATTGTCGTGTCGTTGTACCCCGCCCGCTTGGCTGTGACTTTGAGCGAAATTTGCTGCCCCACGTCAGCCACCGTCACGGGGTAGGAAGACGTCGTCACCGTGGAAGTCGTGGCTGATCCAATCGGATTGTCACCCCGGTACCACTGATACGTGTAACTGGTTGGTGCCGGTGACCACGTCACCGACGCACTCCCTGTCAGCGTTTGGCCCACGTAGCTGTTTCCCGAAATTGTGGGAGTGGGGGCAGTCGTGAATGACCCCTTGGCCACGGGATCCGTCGCAACGCTTGTCTTTGACGTGGTTACGTAGGTGGCAAGCGTGCCGGTTACGATCACGGTGATGGCCTTGCCTTCATCCGCCGCGCTCAATGTATAGGTCGCGGTTGTGGCGCCGGAAATCGTATCGGCACCGCGCTTCCACACGTATGTGAGTGTCGGCGACGGTGACCACGAGCCGGGGGTCACCGTCAGCGTCTTACCGACGGCAGCCACGCCACCGCCGGAGACCGAAATAGTCGGCGTGGGGGCTGACATGGGGGCGAGAATCGCCGCGCTCGAGACCTTGAACGTCGTGGCCGAATTGTAGCCGGCTCGGCTACCGGTGACCTCGACTCGAATGAACTGACCACGATCCGCGGCCGCGAGCTGATAGGTGTTTCCGGATTCGCCCGAAATCGTTGTCCACGAGGTCGCCGTCGCGCTCGCCGCGCGCTTCCACACGTACGCGAAACTTCCGTCCTGCGACGGGGACCACGAGCCGGGGTCCACCGTCAACGTTTCGCCCACCGTCAACGTTCCCGACAAGGCGGGCGGGGGTGTCGAAATGAAGGTTCCCTTCGCGATTGCCGACGTCGTTGCCCACTTCGGAGTGTCGGCATTACCCGACTTTGCCCACGTGACCGTGGCCCGAATGAACTTGTTGTCATC
>RFQD01000017.1 GCA_009925875.1 Microbacteriaceae bacterium
ATCCGTGGAGCACAGTCCAATGTTGACAACGTTCGCCCCGCGCGCGTTCGCCCCACGGGCAAATGCCCGAGCAAAGTCGGGAGAGGAGTCACGCATATCGTGACCGACAACAACCTCGTGACCGGCGGCACCAATTTCGTCCACAAAACCCGCAGCCAGGGCCTCGATCATCTCAGAAGTGAGAGTTTCCCCCACCACGCCGCGCACGTCATATGCCTTGACAGCACTCGAAAGCAGGGTAGCGGCGTCAGGAGTCACCCGACGATTCTACGTGGCGCAAGAGAGTCCATCCGGCGGGCACCGTGAAGCGCGACGCGTGACGTTCGCACAAGTCATACCCCGCCTGGGCACTCGGTGGCGCTAAGGGACCGATGGCTGCCACCTGCCCGTCGTAATCATAAGTCAGCGTCACGACGGCTTCGGAGGTGCAGGTCGGTGTCGTGCACAAGCGTTTCATAATGACAGCAGGATACTCACCCCTAACATGGTCTTGTGCCTTCATCCAACGCTTCACGCGAGTCCGTTCCCGTGCGTGGAGCCTGGCGGGATCGTCACGGCCGTGGAATGAGAGCCGCTGTGACGGGTCCGCATCTGCCCGATGCGCGCAGCCGAGTGGAAACGTTTTACGTCACGGTTGCGCACACAGCGCACTACCTGCGTTCGCTCTGGCCGACCGAGCTCGAGGGTGTTCACTTTGACGTTGCGAGTGGTCCCACGCGAGGTCTCGATGCCAATGCCGTTCCGCGCTGGAGCGTGGATCGAAGCCGCCGTCGAATCGTGCTCTTTCGCCTTCCGATTCAGCGATTGAGTCGGCTACATCGCGACGATGAGTTGCATCGACAAATGGCCATCGAGGGGTGCGTTTTTGCCGCCGTGGCGGAACTCATCGGCAAAGAGCCGTGGGAACTCGGTCCGGAGCGTTTTCGCCACTAGAACCATCACAGGCACATGGCACCTAGCGCGGATAGACGAGAATGGTCGATCCCAATCGGGAAGGCGGCCGGACACTCGATGCGCTCGACTCACCCTCACCCGAGTACGTGACGGCTGCCCGAAGCCCCGCATCTGCGTCAAGCCGGTACACCGTGTTCGGAGCAATCTCGAATGACACCACGCCCCCAGAATCCACCACGATGTTGACGTCGGATTGTCCCTCCGCGTGAACGAGCGCGGAAACCGGTTTTGCGAGCCCGTTGTACAGAGTCAGCTCGGCAACGGGAGCCGAAGCCACGGCAACGAGTGTCGTCGGGCCGAGTGCCGCAGCGGCCGGGTACCACGTGAAATCCCCACCCGTTTGCAAAGGCACGAGGTTTGCGGATGATCCGCCCGACGATAACCCCGGGTCGGCGGTCACGCCCTCACCGCCATCGAGAGGAATCCCATCCATGGGTTCGCCCACGGCGGGCGCGGCGGGAGTCGGAGCTGCGGACGAGGAGCGAGACGGGGACGGCGTCTTCGACGACGAGTTTCCGCTTGCGCCGGGGGTGGGTGTGGCCGAGGATGCCACCGGGGTTCGCGCGGGGTTGACACCGGCTCCGACAACAGATCGAACTCCCGCAACCACCGGAGTCGTTCCGGACACAATGACCGTATAGATCCCGTCGGGCACGTTGTTGAACGGCAGCTGGGCCACGGTTCCCGGAGCGAGCGTGGACTTCACCTGCGTCGTTGTCCCGTCCGTGGCGATGGTCGAGATGACGACGTCGCTCGCCTGCGCTGATGTCGCGAGCACACGCACCGCCGGTTCTTCATCGGACGCAACTGCGCCACCTTCCGCATCCGAGAACTGCGCCATGTTCACCAGGCGAACGCCCGGAATCACCTGCGTCTTATTGGCGTTTGTGCCCGGCTCGACAAACTCCACACCAGACGGGACGATTGATCGCACGAGCGTTTGCTGGAGCGTGGCCGCGAGAGATCCTCCCGAAGTCACGACATGCACGACGGGCATGGTGACATCCGGTGCCAGCGACGCGAGGCTGACCACCTGCTCGGAACCCGCGGGCACGACAACGTCATTCGAGCCGGACGCGGCGACACGACCCTGTTCGCCATAGATCTCGATGTGCGCCGACGCATCCGTGCCCGAACCATTTGCCAGATGAATGAGAGTGGTTTGACCGAGATTCGTCGCGCCACCAACGAGCCAGCTCTCGGCATCGGGTTCGAGACATCCCGAAGCAGCGAGTCCCGCCATATCGTCTTGAGCCACGGTTTGAGCTTGGGCACCAGCGAGGAGCGTGGGGGAACCATCCGCCGGAGGGGGCGCACTTACCGCAATGGGAGTGAGACCCTCGCCCGGAGTGTCGCCGGTCACCGCAAGCGGCGAACGCGTAATCGGCTCCGACGTTGAGGCGTCAACGATGGTCGGGGCTTGAAACGGAACGAACGACGTGGCGTCACCGTCCCGGGTCTGCACACTCAACAGAGGTCCGGGACACACGCGCGTCGACGTGGCGGCCATCGGACTGACAATGAGTGCCACGGGAACGCCCGCGAGCACGGGGAACGGGATGACACACAGACCTACCACGACGGCGCCCGCAATTCCCAGTGTCACCAGGGCGGAGAGCGCGGACCGCGTTCGACGCGGCGGCTCCGACGGTTGACTCGCGGACGCCTGTGCGGGCGGGACAACTTCCGTTGGTTGTCCGGAGACATCTGCCGATTTAGATGTTTGACTCATCGTCACCTCCCAGAGCATCCGCCGGCATGAGTTCTTCCGTGAGCTCCTCATGTTCGGCGAGCTCGCGTCGCGATGACGCCGCGGGGAGAGTGCCGGTGGGAATCGCCAGCAGAAGAGTCAACAGGAGCATCGAGATCTGGATTGCCCCGACAATGAATCTCCACGGTTGTGTCGCCGAGGCCGGGTAGAGGTTATCGACGACGGAGGTATCGAGGTTCGGGATGCGCCACAGCAGACCAACATCGGTTACCCCGACCTGCTCTAACGCCGAGTTGTCGCGCAGTGCCGAGGTTGCCCGAGAATCGGCATCCTGTGCCTCGGCTGTCACATCTCCCGTCGGTGCAGCCTGGGGAGGGGTCAGTAAAACAAATCCCACACCGAGGGCGCGCAGCGCGTCATTGCTGTCACTTCCGCTGGATGAGACGAGATTTCCGACGAGGTCCGCAAACTCGGTCAATGATTCGGTTGCCACCGTGTTTGTGGACACCAACGTGGACGTCGACGTGAGAGTGGGACCGAGGCCCCGCTGCAATGAGGAATCGATGCCTCCATCCGTCGAGGCAGTCAGCACGATTGTGCCGATGCGAGCGTCGGTCGCTGACAGGGCCGATACGTAGGCCGGAAACACTCGATCGTCGCTCGCATGAACGACGGTTCGCCCCACGTAGAACGACGACGCAAGGGGCATGGCCAGCACAATCACCGCGAGCATGCCCGCCACAGCCGGATAAAAACGCATGCGGCGCACAACGGCAAGTCCCGACGCGGATGCGACGACAAGCGCCAGCCACGCCAAACTGACACCATTTCCACTCCAGGTGGCGATCGGGATGGGGCCGTCGAACGCAAAGCGCACGATGGACGCGCTCACCGCCGTGGCGAGTCCGAGTAACATCACAACCCACGCTCGTTGCGCTCGCGTGCGCTGTGCAGAAAAGAGCCCGACAATGGCCAACGTCACGAGAGCACCGACGAGAATCGCAACGATCGCACCCGCAACAATGTTGCTCCCCAGCGGAATCGCGTTGCTCGCATCGAGCCAGCCCCCCAGACCGGGCGACGGAATACCCAGGACGGTGTGCCATGCCGGAATCACGGCGCTCGGAAGCACTATTCCCGGGTCGCTCAATAGCGCGAGAGGAGTGGCGCGAAGACATTGAACGATGAGGAGGGGCGCAAACAGTGCGGCTCCGAGAAGCGGGATCGTTGCCAGTCGTGCCGTTGGACGCCCGTTCAACACGAGCGCTCCCACCCACACGATGAGCAATGCCGGCGCAAGCGATGGGGCACAGGCAGTTACTCCGGCAAACAGGAGCGACGCTGCCGCGGACGCGGACCACGACCGCGACGCGCGAAGACCCGCGAAACACAACCACGGCAACATGATGTGCGCGAGCACGGCTCCCGGGCGACCCTCCGTGAGGCCGATGAGGAGTGTGGGCGCCAATCCGTAGGCAACCGCCGCAAAGCTGCGAATCACCGGTCGCTCCGTCAATCGAGCGACGAACATCCATGCGCCACAACCGGCCAGGGGAATGGCGGCGAACCAGACCACCACGAGAGAAAAGGAGGGATGCCACCAGGTGAGCGTTCCGAGCAGCGCCATGACCATCGTGAATGGATCCGCCGGACCCACGAGAGCGGGCGTCCCCGGTCGCCAGCCGAATCCGGTGTGAACCCACATGTCGACGAGTCCATGCCCCACGGGGACAATGCCACCACCGCCGAGGGCGGTCGCACCGACAAGCGGAAGCAGAATCGCGAACGACACGGCAGCCAAAAAGCCGACGGTCCAAGCGCCCCCGCCGGAGAAGAAAAAGAGCGCGCGCTTTTCGCCCTCGCGCAGCAGGCGAAGCTGTTCCCGATAAAGGGCACGTCGACGTCTCACTTCGACACTGGTCAACAAAAGACGTTGCAGGCTTGACCAGGGCGCCGTGCGTTGCCGGCGGAGTGTGGACCGTGAACGAGATAGCGCGGAAAACGAAAACGCGACGGAAAGGGCCGCAAATAGCTCACCGGGCGCAAATCCGGGGCGCTTTGCGAGCAACTGACCCAGCATTCGCACGATCGCCCAGGGCACCAGGGTCAGCCACGTGAGGAACGGCGCAATTCCTCGGGCGTAGACCATCCGTCGATAGAGTTCGGCTCGACGACGAATTCGGGCATCTCGACGACGCTCCCGATCGTTCGTCACACGTGGTGGAGCGGTGATCCCATCGCCACTGGTCAACACCGACGCCGAGGGAACGACGGCAACGAGCTGGCCCGTCAGACGTGCCCGAATGCAAAAATCGAGTGCATCGTCAACGTCGGGCAGTCCGGGGTCAAAACCTCCTACTGTTCGCCATACGGATTCGCGCACCAGCATGCCGTTTGCTCCGACGGCGAGCACATCGCTCATCGTGTCGTACTGGCCCTGATCAAGTTCGCTATCGACGAGGTTGATCGTCGTACCGAGCGGCGACATTGAAATGCCACATTCCACAATCGTTCCGGGTTTGCCGAGCTCGTATTCGTCAGCGTCGTATTGCTTGGGTCCCACAATTCCTCTCGAACGGGATACCTCGAGAGCGCCCAGCAGATTCTCGAGCGCCGTCGGCGTCGGTGCACTGTCTTGACCGAGAAGCCACAGGGCATCCGCCGACAAGGCGGCAACGTTGGTTACCCGAGTCGCACACGCCACGGCCTCGCCAAAGGACACCCGTCCGCCCGTGGCAACTACCTGAAACGGATGCGCCACCTTCGCATCGATGGCGTCAATTCCGGAAGAACCATTGTCGACGACGATGACGTCGTCGGCGAGCCGGGTTTGAGCGGTCAGGGCACGCAACGTGGTCGCAAAATGTTCGCCCGCAGATTGGGCGACCAGGATCGCAACTACTCGCACGTGTTAGGCGCGGCGTCGCAGTCGACGTCGCTCACGCTCGCTGAGACCGCCCCAGATACCGAAGCGTTCGTCGTTCGCGAGCGCATACTCGAGGCACTGTGCGGAGACTTCACACGATTCACAAATTCGTTTTGCGTCCCGAGTCGAGCCTCCCTTTTCTGGGAAGAATGATTCGGGGTCGGTTTGAGCACAGAGCGCGTCTGTCTGCCACGCCAGCGGATTGTCGTCCACGTCATCTTCGAAGCGGCGGATTCCGGGGAGTCCGAGGTTGATGGGGTCGACTGCCCAGTTGTCGGGTACTTCTCGACGATATCCAGAGGCCATATCGCACCATCCGATTTCTGTTCTCACGACACACCACTGCGGCGTTCGATACCTAATTACACCGTTGTGATTCTCTATTCGTCAAGTTGAGAAGTAAAAAGTTCAACTCGCACACGAGAATTCGATGTCCTGTGACGGACCAACAAAAAGGTGAATTAATGTCCCGTGAGCGCGAAGAACAACTCGGCATTGCCGTCGATGCGGAGGGACCGCTCATCCGGGGTCACGAAGAAAGCCCTGCCTCGACTCACCCGCGCTGATTCGAGACGTCCCTGTATGCGCGCATCCCCGCGCACACAAAAAACGATGGCCGGACCCTGTGTTTCGAGCTCTAGTCCCGGCAAATCGCCCTCCACGCAGACATGCACGAGTTCGAATTCCGGGACATCCGGGGAAAAGCGCGTCACGCCGTGCGCCACCGAGTTACCCGGCAAGAGAACTGGGTTCCCGGGTTCAAAAACCCCGATACGCAACAACTCGGGAACATCAATGTGTTTAGTTGTGAGCCCTCCCCGCAGCACATTGTCACTCGAGGCCATGATCTCCATGCCGAGACCCGACAGATAGGCGTGCAAAACGCCGTGCGGGACAAACAACACATCACCGCGCGCAAGCTCGACGCGATTCATGAGCAACGCAACACCAATGCCGGGATCGCCCGGATACGTCGAGCCGAGAAGCAGGACCGTGTTCGCATCGCGCGCGAGAGAACTTCCCGGAGAGACGGTGTGTGCAACTGCAACGAGTTGCGCCACCAGGTTTTGCGCCGGCACACTCTGCGGCTCGAGCAACAGGGCCAACGCATCCCGAACATCACCTTGATGCGCGTCTAGGTGACCCGCCAGCCACTCGATGGCGTCGGTGGACAGTCGTGCAGCTTGTCCGGCGTCAATGAATCCGCGGAGAACGCTCAGAGTGTGCGAAATGTCGCGAATTCCCCACAGCGCATGAAAACTCTCACTCACGCAGTAAATCAACTCCGGCTTGTGCGAGTCGTCTCGATAATTTCGATGCGGAGCGTCGAGAGGTATTCCCTCCGCATTTTCGCGCGCGAAACCACTGCGCGCCTGCTCACGTGAAGGATGAACTTGAATCGACAGTGGCGTCTCGGCGGCGAGCACTTTCAACAAGAAAGGGAGTTTTTGTCGCTCACCGACCGCAGTTCTCGGGTCCGCCGCAATCCACTCCGCGAGGGTGACCGCACCACCGGTGTGAGACGGATTGATAATTCTCGAGGGAGAACCCGGATGCGCGCCCAGCCACAACTCTGCCTGGGGCCCTCCGGTGGGTGCCACTCCACGCAAATCGGCAATCGCGTGAATCGACCCCCACGCATAGTCGCGCGGAGAATTGTCGATTTCTATGAACATGAGCGCCCTTCAGCTACCCCGTTTACGTTAGCAAGTGATTCAACTCGAGCCGGAGTTCACTCTCGCCCGGCGCGGTTACGCGAGGTAGTGTCAAATGAAAGGTAGGAGAACGCAATGGTGGCATTCCTCACACACCCCGGAGACTTTTTCGAACTCGAATCTGCACTCTCTGCGCAGGAGCGAAAACTCATCCTCGGCCTGCGACGTTTCCTCGAATCCGTTCGACCACAGCTCGACGACCTGTGGGAACGCGCGGAGTTTCCCACCGAAATCATCGCGGGATTGAGTGACGCCGGGATCATCGGTTTGACGTGGCCCGAGACCGCACCCTTTCCTAACTCGGCGGAGTTTCGTGGCTGGGTGTCACTCGAACTTGCCCGTGTCGATGCCAGTGTGGCGACCTATGTCGGCGTGCAGGCGGGTTTGGCAATGGGTGCGATTGGCATGTGCGGATCTCCCGAGCAGCGCGCGCACTGGCTCCCACTGCTCGGTCGCGGTGAAAAAATCGGCGCCTTTGGGCTCACGGAACCACTCTCCGGTTCCGACGCCGCGCTGGGGCTGCGCACCACCGCCGAACGTCGCGGTGACGAGTGGGTTCTCAACGGGTCAAAGCGCTGGATCGGCAACGCCACATTCAGCGACATTTGTGTGATCTGGGCACGAGACCTCGCCGACAACATGGTCAAAGGCTTCATTGTTCCCACCGAAACACCGGGTTACAGTGCAACAAAGATTGATCGCAAGATTTCGCTGCGCATGGTGCAGAACGCCGACATTACCTTGACAGACGTTGTCGTGGCGGAATCCCTCCGACTTCCCGGCGCCCGCACGTTTGCCGACACCGCTGCCGTGCTGCGCGCAACACGGGCCGAAGTCGCGTGGGCCGCTGTGGGAGCGGCCATGGGTGCCTACGAGGCAGCTCTTTCCTACGCAAAGGATCGGATACAGTTCGGGAAGCCGCTCGTGGCGCACCAAATGGTTCAGGATTTGCTGGTCAAGTGCATGGGCAACATCACGGCGAGTTTGACATTGGTCCGGGAAGCGAGTCGCAAACAAGACCAGAAGGACGAACGTGACGAGCATGCGGCGTTGGCCAAGGCATTCGCCACCACGAAAGCACGCGAAACCGTCGCGATGGCCCGAGAAATTCTGGGTGGAAATGGAATCGTGCTCGACTACGGTGTAGCTCGATTCTTCGCCGACGTGGAAGCTCTCTACAGCTACGAGGGAACACGCGAGATTAATACTTTGCTCGTTGGTCGCGCTCTCACTGGCGAATCCGCCTTCGTTTAGCCTGATAGTCATGTCGCCATCCGATCTCACCCTCCTCGAACACACGCGCACCGAGTCTGCGCGCACGAGGCGTGCGCAAAAGGCGATTCAGCTCGCCGATACCGGGCTGGCATCCCTCGCGTTCGTCGCACTGTTTGCTGAGGATGCGCTCCGTGCAACTTTTGGTAACGCCGTGGGTGTCGCGCTCGCGACGCTCATTTGCGTTCTTTACTCCCTGCGACTGCTTCGCCACTGGCGATCCGTTCGCTGGATGCGCATGCCGCTCATGCTCGTTCTGTTTTTGGGTGCCGCGGGCGTATCGCTCTTGTGGTCCGAAAACCTTCCGGAGTCGGTCATTGCGTGGGCCATTGCGCTCGCAACCTCCGGGGCGGCCATAGGAATGACCATGCTGTTGCCCTGGCCCGCCCTCATCAAGGCGTTGGGAACCGCATTGCGATGGGTTGTGGGAATTGGATTCGTGCTCGAAGCCATCTCCGCATTTGTCACGCGAATGCCGCTGTGGGCGCTGACCGGTCATCTCGAGATGCTGAGTTTTGCCGCGCTCACGCTCCTCATCGTGCTTGCACTGCAGCTTGCCGAACGCACAGTGTGGCGCGGCTGGGCATACGTCTGGATCGTCATTGCGATCGCCACACTCGTTTTCACGCACTCACTGGCGTCGTGGATTGCTCTGGGCTTTGTGGCCGTGGTCTTCGGCTTCGTGATGTGGGCTCGCGCAACGAACCCGTTGCGTCGTCGAACCATTTACGTGGCGTTTTGTGTCCTGCTCGGTGGAATCGCGACGAGCGTCGCGCTCTTGTGGTCATCCTTTGCCGAAGCGAGCTCGTCCGGCTCTTGGGCCGTGATGATCTCTACGCTGCGCACGGGCGGGCTGGTCTTCTTCATCGCTCTGCTCGTTACGACCTACTGGCGATCATGGTTCGTGGCCATTGACCGCCCGCAATGGGATCTCGACTCCCGTCGCCCGTTTACGGCGACAAGCATGCTTCCGATTCTGTTAACCACGGAACTCATCGTTTCCGGCACGTTCGACAACCAATTGACGACCGCCTCGGGCCTACTACTTCTCGTCATTTGTGCCGTCGTCACAAAATATCCTGAGCGCCTCCGCGGCGAAAATCGTTAGGTCGGTGTCGGCGTCGGCAAGGGATGCAACACGGCGGCGATGTAGGCCTGGATTGCCGGGAAGTCCGGATACAGCGGATCCGTCGGAATTGTGTCGGACTCGGGCGTCAACTCAATGTGCACGATGGGGAGTTCTTTCGTCTTGGCCGCAAGAGTGACGAAATAGGCAAACATCGACCGGGGGATGTTCGTGTGCACCATTTGAGTCCCGGCTCCCACGATGTCGCTGAACTTGGCCACAACATTCGCGGGATTCATTTGTTGAAGCAGTGCTTCCTGAAGTTGTTGCTGTCGTTGCATGCGTGTGTAATCCGTGTTGTCCCAGCGCGAGCGCGCATACATGATGGCCGTGTAGCCATCCATGTGCTGTCCGCCGACCTCTATCCATTCAGATACGTTTTCCGGCGCCGTCCCGGGCTCGGCGATGGCGATGCGTTCACTGACGTTGATGTCGACGCCGCCCAGTGCATCGATGAGGTCGACCGCCCCCTGCATGTCGATAATCGCGTAGTACGGGATGGTCAACCCCGTGATGCCCTCCACCGCATCGCGCACGGCCTCAATGCCCGGCGAGCTCCCCTGTGCGGCGGCGTCCGGATACAAGTCGGGATGGTTGAGCTCGACATCCGTGTAAATCGTGTTCAAGCACGCAAATTCAGCGCAGTAGTCGGCGTCGGCTTCGGTGTAGCCATTGGGGTACACGCTCCACATCGGCGACCCGTCCACCCACGGCGCATTGTGCAGGTCACGCGGCATGCCGACAATGGTCGCTTGACCGGTCTCGGCGTTGACACTCACTACCTGAACCGTGTCTGTGCGCAGTCCGTCCCGGTCGGGCCCCGAATCTCCTCCGAGAACCAAGATGTTGTACTGACCATCGATGGAAGGTTCTGACGGACCCGTGTTCGCAAGGTCGAGAATGCTCCCCATACCCGAAAGTCCCGAGAGTCCTGCGTTAAGCGCACCTGCAGTGGATGCGCCCCAAGCCGCAGCGCCCGACGTGACGACCAGCAACACGATTGATATCAGCGCAACCCAGGGGCGCGTGCCGGTATCCACCCGCACAAATTTGACCAGCCGGAGTGTGTCCAAGGTGAGCACAATCCACAAGATGCAGTAGTAAACCAGAGCAATTTGGACAACGAGGAGAACGAAAAAGTTGACGGCGAGAGTTGAGAAAAAATCGCGAGCAACAAGGGCAAGAAGGACGGCCAGCACCACAACAAGCCAACCCGCAAGAGTCGAACGAAGACCCAGTCGCCCCAAACGACGATTGCCGGCAAGAGCTTGCGCGGAACCGGGCATGAGCACATTCAGCCCAATGAGCCACCACGCGCGCACCCGCATAACGTGGGGAGAGCTGGTATCGGGGTAGCGGATGGGACTGCTCGCAACACTCATAGCTGCGATTTCAGCGCCCGATTCTTTTCGTCAACCTGACGTTCGAGGTCAACCGCAAACTCTTCGAGTCGATCGAGGAGAAGGTCGTCACCGGTGGCCAAAATCTTTATTGCGATGAGCGCCGCGTTTCGGGCGCCACCGATCGAGACGGCGGCAACGGGAACACCCGCCGGCATTTGGACGATGGAGAGCAGCGAGTCCATACCGTCGAGGTTTTTGAGGGGAACAGGCACGCCAATAACAGGCAGTGGCGTAACGCTGGCCAACATACCGGGCAAATGTGCCGCCCCACCGGCGCCGGCGATGATCACCTTGAGACCCCGTGCCCTGGCCGAGGAACCGAATTCAACCAGTTTTCGTGGCGTGCGATGCGCCGAGACAACTTCGACATCGTGCGCAATACCGAACTCCGTCAGCGTATCCGCAGCGGCTTTCATCACGGACCAGTCCGAATCTGAGCCCATGACCACGGCCACGCGGGGTCGAGATTCGGTCATGACAACCATGCTAGGAGTCAGTCCTGAAAGTTCATGCCCGCGCCACGCGCTTGTGCGACAACCGCGTCGAGGTCATCTCCGGCGACCGTCACGTGGCCAACCTTGCGACCGGCCCGGAATTCTTTGCCATAAACGTGAAACTTTGCATTCGGATGCCGATCCATTGCTTGCGCGAGCCGAGAGGTCATCCCGCCGGCTGGTCCACCGAGCACGTTGACCATGACGGCAAAACCAGCCGTCATGTCGGTGGCACCGAGCGGCAGATCGAGAACGGCTCTGACGTGCTGCTCAAACTGGCTCGTCGTGGAAGCGTCGATTGTCCAGTGACCACTGTTGTGTGGACGCATTGCCAATTCATTGACGAGGATGCGCTCATCGGTGGTCTCAAAGAGCTCAACCGCGAGCACTCCCGTGACTTCGAGACCCTCGGCAATGGTTTCGGCGATGTGCGCCGTCATGTCACTCACGCGACCAACAGACGATGGCGCGGGGGCGATGACTTCAGCGCACACGCCATTCTTTTGCACTGTTTCAACGACCGGCCAGAGCACCTGCTCTCCCGAAGGCCTGCGGGCAATTAGTTGAGCCAACTCGCGTCGAAACGACACCCACTCTTCCATGAGCAGGTACTCACCGGGTCCAAGCTCGTCGAGCCAATCCGCGACCTCGGTTGCCGAGGTGATCATCCGAACACCTTTGCCGTCATAGCCACCTCGCGCAGTCTTTGCGACGGCACGTCCCCCGTTTTCGTCGACAAAGTTCGTGACTTCTTCGAGCGTGCGAACACCGGCCCATCGGGGCATCGGAACATCGAGTTCGGCAAGACGCCGGCGCATGGCAATTTTGTCTTGCGCAAACGCCAGCGCATGTGGTCCAGGCCGAAACACGACACCCTCCTCACGGAGTAGGCGCAAGACGTCGGCGGGAACGTGCTCGTGGTCGAACGTCACGACATCGACGGAGCGTGCAAACTCCCGCACTGTCGTGACGTCGCGATAGTCCCCGACGAACGACGCGGCTAGTGCAGCGGAGGAATTTTCTGATTCGGCCAGCACTGAAATATCGATTCCGAGATTCACCGCGGCGGGAATCATCATGCGGGCCAACTGTCCGCCGCCAATGACACCAATTCGTTGTCGCATGCGCATCTCTCCCCTCGTGCAATCGCTACAGTTTAAGTTCACGCCACCGCCACAGAAGGTCAGCAGTTTTCCATGATGTCTTCACTACCGCCGAGTGGTTCGGAGTCGCAGACATTCCTTGCCAAAGTCTGGCATCAGGTCATCGTTTATGCGCTCAA
>RFQD01000161.1 GCA_009925875.1 Microbacteriaceae bacterium
ACACTTTCGGAAAGAGCTGCAGAAACCTGCGGCGCGTAACGGGTTCAAGCCAGGCGATGTCGAGCTGACCGTCGGTCAGCGAGGCATCGGGACAGATGCGCATGCCTCCGCCGAGCGACTCGCCGTTCGCCACGGCGACGAGGTTCGCATCCACCTCAAATTTTTCACCATCGAGTTCGAGCGAGTAGTGCCGCGGTCGCAACCGGGTCAGCTCGAGTAGAAGCGCAATCGTGTAGCGGCTCTTGCCCCGCGGTCGACGCATGCGATTCGCCCGCTCGTTCACGATCGCATCAAACCCGCCCGAGAGTACGGCCGCGTAGTACCCGACACCGCCGGCGTGCGTCATGCGAGCGAGGTCGATGGCCGTGGGCTCGCCGCCCAGTTGTGTCACCAGGTGACGGATGCTCGCACCAATGTCATCGACCGGCAACCCGATTGCGCGCGCGAGGTCGTTGCCCGTTCCCGCGGGCACCACCCCCAACGCCACGGGTGTCTCGGCCACCAGATTGACGCCGAGTGAGACCATCCCGTCGCCGCCCACGACGACGAGCACGGGTTCGTCCGCCCGCGCCGCCAACTCGTGGCGCACCGCATCGCGCAACGCGGCATAGGAGTCGCGACGAAGTTCCACGACCTCGTGCCCCGCCGCACGCAGCGCGGCCACAACGTTCACGCCCGCCGCCGGGTTTTTGCCAAACGCAGAGTGGGGGTTGATGGCGACGACGACGCGTCGAGCTACGGTGCTCATCTGACGATTATGACGGGATTCGCTCCGCATGCGCACCAAGCCACGACGTGATCTGCTCGAGTTCAACGTCTCCGCGCGCGCATCCGAGCATGAACTCGAACGTTTCGTCTTCGTCGCTCGTGAGTTCGTAGCCGTTCATGCCGAGAAACAGAATCGTTCCGGACAGCGCCAAGCGCTTGTTGCCATCGAACAGTGCGTGATTCTTGACCAGCAACGGAAGGAGTGCTGCGGCCTTGTCAAAAAGACCGGTGTAGGACTCAACACCAAAGACAACGGTCTGCGGGCGATGCAAAGCGGACTCCAACAGCCCCAGGTCGCGGATTCGGCCGAGACTGAGTTTGTGAATAGTTCGCGTCACGTCATCCATCGTGAAATATCGAATGTCACGTGACATGGCGATTTAGGTTTCTCGAAGGCGGTCGATGACACCCGCATGACGTTTCATCATGGGTTCGAATGCCTCGTCGTACTCGCGCTCGTGGAAATTCCGCTCGAGATAATCTTCAATCGCGCTGACGATGAGCTGCTGTTTGCTGATGCCTTGCGTTTCGGCAATCATGTCGAGCTCGGCGTCGAGTTTCTCGCTACGTCGAAGTGTCATGGCCATAAGGGTGATGGCATCGACTCGATACCATCGAGCAACAATGCGAAACGGTGCAAAACAAAAGCCCCCGCCTAAGCGGGGGTGACCTTGCTGGGGTACCTGAATGCGACTCACGTACTCCATACCTCAGAGGCGGAGCCCGAATTTGGGCCTGGTGAGAAAGCATCTCACGCCTTAAGAAGTTTCCCTCGCACACCTGACGGCGTGCGAGGGAAACGACACTCACGGCGGAGTTGAGCTACGCCTGCTTACGACGACGAATCAACACCAGGGTCACACCCACGCCTGCAAGCGCCACGGCACCAAGGGCCATGCTGACCACTGTGGCCGAGTCCACACCAGTGTTCGGCAAGGCGGGGGTCGAACCCAACGCCCCGTCGGCACAGGGCAACGGCGCCTGACTGACACACTTGGCAAAAATCAGGTCGAAGTTCATCGAATCCGTGGCGGCGGTCGACAAGGATGAGCTCACACCGAACCCGTTATCGATGTCGGAAGTGGCCGTCGCAATCGAATTCGGGAACGCGGCGAGAGCTTCCGTAAAGCCACCAACAGCAACACTCGCACCACAATCGACGGCGGTAAACGCACCGCGATAGGGGCACCTAGGGTCACCCGCGAACCAATCGAGTCTTTGACCCGAAGTCTGGCGGAAGGCCTCAATGAGTGATCCATCCGTGCTGTAGACACCGGCAACAGTCTGGGCTCCGGGCGTCGTGCCACCGAATTCATAACCCGAGTCGGAGCCGCCGAGGTATGCGTCAGTGAACCAATAGAGTCGGTGGCTTGCTCCCGCGTAATCTGAGCCCAAGCTCGTCAGATCAAACTTGACGTTGAAGTACAGGTTCGGATACGTGTAGGAGATCGTGTAGTCCGCCGTGACCAGGCTTGTACCCGAGCCATACGTCAAGTGATTGACGATGTTTCCGCTCCGACCAGCATTGGTCAGAGTCGATTCCGAGGTGAACGAGTCCCATTGGACTGCATTGGTACCTGATGGGGAACCGATCATTTTGAGAGTGGGGCCACCGCCGTAGCTCAGTGCCACGACGGGATAGCTTCTCACGTTGCCGTACCCGCTGGCGTCGGGAATTTGGCTCCCGCTGTAGAGCTGCCCCTGACCGTCACGGCCAATCTGAATGTTTCCGAAAGCAACGTCGAGCTTGAGCCCATCAGTCGCATTCGTCCCTCCCGATGCGTTAATCGTTTCGAGGACACCGGGGTCAGTGACCGCCGCGAATCCCGGTTGAACTACGAGGGCAACACTCGCGATTCCGAGGGACACCCCGGCAAGGAATTTGAAAGAAATCATCACGAACCTTTTTTTTTGTTGATGTGAGGCAGGTGAGTCGTAGGGTTCACTCACCTATTTTCAGCACAGAAGCATAGCTGCGCTAAGCGAACTCACTCAAGTGGTGCACAGGGAGTAGTGAAGAGGAAACAAAATATCCCCATCGTAGCGGTGAGGGTGACCTTGCTGGGGTACCTGGACTCGAACCAAGAACAACTGAACCAGAATCAGCCGTGTTGCCAATTACACCATACCCCAAGGGTGGAGCCAGAAATCGGGCCCGGTGTGAAAGCTTAGCGCAACGAAAAGCGCTCGAGCCGCGCCAGCGTCTCGTCGCGACCCAGGATTTCCATCGACTCGAACAGGGGCGGCGAAATGCGCTTGCCCGAGATTGCGGTGCGGAGCGGGCCGTACGCGATGCGCGGTTTCAGCTCCATCGCCTCGATGAGCTCGTGCTCGAGTGCTGCCTGAATCGCGGGCGTTTGCCACGCGTCGTCATCGAGATCTGCGAGGACCGCGCGACCGCGCGAGATGACCTCACTCGTGTTGTCCGGGAGCCCGGCGAGCGCATCCTCATCCCACGTCAACTCGTCAGCCGTGGTGAAAAGGAATGCGAGCATGGCGGGCGCCTCGCCGAGCAGATTCATGCGTGTCTGCACGAGTGGGGCCGCTTGAGCGAGCACCGTGAACTCGGTGTCGGACACGGGGTCACCGGGGTTTCCCGGTAAGAGGCCGGCCGACTGGAGCGTGACGGCGAGACGACGCGTGAATTCGTCGATCGACAACAGGCGAATGTGGTCACCGTTGATGGCCTCGGCCTTCTTCACATCAAAACGTGCCGGGTTCGGGTTCACGTCGGTGACATCAAACGCGGTCGCCATCTCGTGCAGGCTGAACACATCACGGTCTGCCGAAATCGACCAACCCAGTAGCGCGAGGTAGTTGAGGAGCCCCTCGGGAATGAAGCCACGGTCACGGTGATGAAACAGGTTCGACTCGGGGTCGCGCTTCGAGAGTTTCTTGTTGCCCTCCCCCATCACGTAGGGCAAATGACCAAAACGCGGGATGTGCGTGGCCACGCCCGCATCGATCATCGCGTGATACAGCGCAATCTGTCGCGGCGTCGACGACAACAGATCTTCACCGCGCAACACGTGCGTGACGCGCATGATGGCGTCATCGACCGGGTTCAC
>RFQD01000162.1 GCA_009925875.1 Microbacteriaceae bacterium
ATCAGGTCTCGTGGTTGCGAAGTTGAAAAGGTAGCGGATCCACTCGAATTGATTCTCAAAGAGGTTGGGAAGATGCGACGTGTCCGGAAGTAAGTCGGCGAGCTGTGCCGCATTGAGCTCATCTTCGCTCGACATGGGGATGAGCAGCACGGGCGCATCTGCGGGAATGTTGAAGCGCTCCCGGGTAGCGTTCGGCTCGGCAGCTTGAAACGCACTCGAGTACGCGAAGGCACTGCTCGCCTCCATGACCCCGTCAAAGTGCGAGTTCACCAGACTCATTTGTCGTTCATCAATGGGTTCGCCTTTGAATCTTCGCCAGCTGTCGCTGTCGAACACGCCGAACAGTGTTTCGCTATCACGAAACATCGTCATTGTCTCGGCGCGATGCGTGACGTGGCCTCCACCTTGAAGTGAGTAGGTCGGGATTCCGCGACGTTCCGCGACCACGAGAAACGCATGATTCACACCGTAGAGACGGTTGTACGTGAGGACGACGTCAGGTTGTTCTGTCGCGAGAATCCGTTCACTGCCGCGAAAAGCGAGCACGCTATTGCGCAATTGATTTTGATACAGAGGAAACAGGTTCTCGGGAATGGACGTTCCCAATATCTTGTAGTTGAGAAGAAACTCGTACGCGGCATAACGCCCAATGGGCACGCCATCGATTTCCAGTTCTGGCCAATTTTCCAGCGCGACCGAAGAAGAGATCTCCTCGGCTTCTCGATAGTCGTCGGGAGTGAGAAATGACTCGAGCTGCATCGACGGGAAATTCATGGTCTCGTCGAGAACGTCACGCCGCTTTCGGCACGCGCCACACACTTGCTTTTTCTTCGCGAGAGCGTCTTGTGCCGTAAGCCCCGAAGCGGACATGGCGACACAAAATGATTCAAAAATCCCGTCGCAGCGCACCATCGCGACGTTGAAACCTCGCTCTCGCACCGCCTCCGCGACCAGCCCCTCCGGAAACGAATGATCCCAGATATTCGCAAACGGAGAAAAAAAGAGGGCCTTCACGAAAGTCAACGCTAACAGACCATCAAGAGGGCACTCGGATGCGATAATCGCCCCATGCCATCGCCGCGTCTAATTGTGCGCAACGCCACCTCAGACGATTCGAGCGACATCTTCGTGTGGCGAAATGACCCCACCACTCGCTCCGTCTCGTTGTCGACAGAAGAAGTGAACTGGTCGGACCATGAGAGCTGGTTCGCTGCAACCATGGCCAACCCCCAACGAAAGATTTACATCTGCGAAGGTGATCTCAGCGATGAGACGGTCGAACCTGTCTGCATGGTTCGATTTGATCTCGATGACTCCGGGGATCAGGCCGAAGTGAGCATCAACGTTAACCCCCTCGCTCGAGGACGCGGATTTGGCTTCGAGGGATTGAGTAGTGCGATTCGTCAATTCAGTGACGACTTTCCGAGCGTCGCGCGGGTGACGGCCCGCATTCGCGACTCAAATGTGGCGAGCGTAGCCCTTTTCACCAAAGCGGGCTTCGTGCTAACCGAGTCCGCGAATGGCGTCGGCCACTACGAACGAGCGAACTAGAACAAGTCCCAGCTGACGGGAGTGCCTTTCGTGGCATCCACCGAAAAGGTTCGCCCAAGCACGCGATCAATTTCCTTCGGAGGTAACCCTCCGGCCGGTCGAACCGACCGGACGTTTGTCAGGTTCGCAATGTCACCTGCCTTGACATCTTCGGCCACATAGAGCGAGGGGCGAAGTCGAAGGGACTCATTTTCTGCCGACGTCGCCCAGGCGCTCGCACTGCCGAGGGATCGAACTGCCGCGTCACACGCTTCGACGAGTTGAGAGAGTTCCGCTGGCTCAAGAGAGAAAGCGCTATCCACTCCCCCATCGGCGCGCGCTAACGTGACGTGCTTCTCGATAACCGTAGCTCCGAGTGCCGCGGCCGCAACCGAAACACCCAGACCCATGGTGTGGTCGGAGAGGCCAACTTTGACTCCGAAGATGTCGGCCATGGCGCGCATCCGGAGGAGATTCGCATCATCCGGTTGTGCCGGATACGAGCTCGTGCATGCGAGCAAGGTGAGGTCCATGCATCCACCGGCCCGCGCGGCGGCAACTGCTTCAGCGACTTCGGCAATCGAGCCGGTACCCACGGAGATGATGACAGGCTTGCCCGTCTGTGCGGTCATCGTGATGAGCGGAAGGTCGACGATTTCGAGCGACGCAATCTTGTAGAGCGGGACATCGAACGATTCGAGAAAATCGACTGCCGTCTCATCAAAGGGCGTGCTGAAGGCCATCATGCCGAGATCATTCGCGAGCGAAAAAATCGGCTCGTGCCAATCCCACGGCGTGTGCGCCTCTTCGTAGAGTTCGTAGAGTCGACGCGAAGCCCAGAGTTCATGTCCTCCGGAAATCCGAAAAGCCGGGCTGTCGACATCGAGCGTGATGGTATCGGCCGTGTATGTCTGAATCTTCACCGCGTGAGCCCCGGTATCCGCAATGGCTCGAACGATGTCGAGCGCTCGGGCAAGCGACCCGTTGTGATTACCGGATATCTCGGCCACGATTAAGGGTCCGCGGTCCGGGAAAGAATGGTGAGACGGCATCGAAACTCCTCCTAATTCCGCGCGATACGGTCGTTACGCGACGAGAGCGCTGCGCACCACGTCGATGACCCGTGACACCTGGTCGGCACTCAGATCGGCAAACATCGGCAACGAAATCTCTTGCTCGTAGTAGGTTTCGGCATTCGGACACATGCCTCGCTTGTAACCCAAATCCTCGAACACAGGATGCCAGTAGGCCGGAATGTAGTTCACCTGTACCAGCACGCCCTGCTCACGCATGTACTCAAACACCTCACGTCGACGACCGTCGAGCACTCGAATGGGATACAGGTGCCACATCGGGTCGACGTAGTCGCGCTTTGCCGGAAGGATGAGGCCGTCGAGGTCGGCAAGCTCGGTGCTGTACCGATCGAAAATGGACGCGCGACGAGCCTTGAATTCAGCGATGCGCTTGATTTGGTTCAGCCCAATCGCCGCGAGCACGTCGGGCAGACGGTAGTTGAGGCCAAAGGCATGTACCTCTTGATGCCACGGACCTTCATCGGGATAGCGCTGCTCATCTTTGTTACGCACCAAACCGTGAGATCGGAATCGTCGAGCACGTTCGACGATTGCCGCATCGGGAGACACGACCGCGCCACCCTCCCCGGTTGTCATGTTCTTGGTCGGAAAGAAAGAAAACTCTGTCACGTCGGCGAGGCTTCCCACCGGCCGACCACGATAGAGCGAACCGATGGAATGAGCGGCATCTTCTAAGAAATACGCACCGTTCGCGCGAGCGATGGTCATGAGTTCGTCGGCATCGACGGGATGCCCGGCATAATCGACACCCGCAATGACCTTCGTTCGTGACGTCACCAGTGCCTCCGCACTAGCGGGGTCGATGTTGCCCGTATCTTCCTGCGTGTCGGCGAACAGCACGGTCGCGCCCTCGGCAATCGCCGTCGCCGCCGTCGCAACAAACGTCATCGGTGACGTAATGACCTCATCGCCCTTCGTTACACCCAGGGCGGCATAGGCGCAGTGGAGAGCCGATGATCCGGAATTCACGACTGTGGCGTCCGGGGTGCCGGCCAACTCGGATACGGCGGCCTCAAACTCTGCCACGACGGGGCCCATGGTGAGCCAGTCTGTGCGCATCACATCGGCAACCGCGGCAATGTCCTCCTCAGAGATGGACTGACGACCGTAAGGAATGCTCACGCTCAGGCGAACTTCTCGATCAGGTCACGCAACGCGGGAACGTCGAGCCACTGGTCATTCGTGTCGGAGCGGTACGCGAAACCGTC
>RFQD01000163.1 GCA_009925875.1 Microbacteriaceae bacterium
AGCACATTTTGCACCTTGCCGATGTAGACGTTGCCAATCAGGCTCGCCTCGGACGATCGCGCAACGTAGTGCTCAACGAGAATATTGTCTTCGAGAACGCCGATCTGGATTTTGTCATCTTTTTCGCGCACAATCATCGATCGATCGACCGCTTCTCGCCGGGCGAGAAACTCGCTTTCGGTGACAACGGCACGACGCCGACCCTGGTCTCGTCCGTCTCGCCGACGTTGCTTTTTTGCCTCTAACCGCGTCGAGCCGCGCACGCGTTGTGGTTCAGTGATGAGCTCCGGTTCACGCGGCTGGCGAACTTTCACAACGGTGTTGGGGTCGTCGGCGATGGGTCGATCATCACCCGACCGACGACGGGCTCGCCGGCGCGCCGACGCACTCTCCCACGACGGGTCGTCATCAAAAAATCTGTCGCGCCACGGACGCTCTTCCACCACAGGGAGGTGAGGCGCATAAAAAACGAGATCGGTCGGTTCGCTCGATGTGATGACTGGATGCTCGACGGTCGGTTGAGACGTGTCGCTCACGTTGGCGTCGCCGTCCCCGTCGCCCGCCGCGCTGTCGGAGGCACTCGCGTTGAGAAAATCTGCCGCACTCGGCGCGTAGCCCTGCGGAATCTCGAATGGATTGCGGCGAACGAATGTGAGTTCGGTTGTGTTGTCGTTATTCACCATGTCGGTGTACTTTCCGCACAATTCCGCAAATCGTCACATAATTTAGAAGGAACTGCGACTTAAATCTTGTCCGACGTATTGAGCCAATTCGCCGGGAAACTTGTTGGTCACGCGCAGCAGAGGGGAAATTTCTCTCGCTCGCAAAAAACCGCTTCCCTCAGTATTGCACGAGAACGTGACAGTTGCGGTGCAGGCACACCTGCCATAATGCGATGGTGACTGAGACATCCACCACGAACGTTGGCGCAACCGAGCGCCTGCTCGGCCTCTCGATTTTTCTGATTGTCGCAAGCGCCATCGGCCTACTCGCGGCATTCGAGTTGACCTACGAGAAAATTCAGGTCTTACTGAACCCGGAGCACGCTGCCTCGTGTGACTTCACACTGCTCGTGCAATGTGGAAAGAACATGAGTTCGCCACAGGGATCCGTCTTTGGCTTCCCCAACTCGCTCTTGGGTCTCATCGGATGGCCCGTCGTGATGGCTACCGGGGTCGGCACGTTGGCCGGCGCACGATTTGCCCGATGGTGGTGGATCGCCTTCAACGTCGTGGCTGCAGGTGCACTCGGCTTCGTCATCTGGTTGATCACGGAAAGCGTCTTTGTGTTGGGCACGCTGTGCCCGTGGTGCATGGTGACGTGGGTGGCGGTCATCCCGCTGTTTTGGGTGTCGACGTTGTGGAACCTCAAACACGGTGTCTGGTCATCGAACCAAAAGGTTCGGGATGTGGGTGGAAGACTCCTCTCGTGGAGCCCGACCATCGTCTTGGCGTCGTATCTTGTCGTCGCCGTCGTCGCACAGCTTCGACTCGATTGGCTCAGCTACCTCTAGCCAAACCAGAGCGCGAGCTCACGCTCAGCCGACTCTGGAGAGTCGGAACCGTGAACCAGGTTTTGCTGAACCTTGGCACCCCAATCCCGTCCAAGATCTCCGCGAATCGTGCCGGGTGCGGCCGTTGAGGGGTCTGTCGTTCCCGCAAGGGAACGGAAACCTTCGATGACTCGATTGCCCGCGACGCGCAGGGCGACGATCGGGCCGCTCTGCATGAACTCGACAAGCGGGTCGAAGAAGGGCTTGCCCTCGTGCTCGGCGTAATGCGCGTGCAGAAGATCGCGATCGGCTTGCACCATGCGAATGTCAACGAGCACGTATCCTTTCGCCTCGACGCGGCGCAGGATTTCACCCGTCAAATTGCGGGCTACTCCGTCTGGTTTGACGAGAATGAGCGTTTCTTCGACGTGAGCAGTCATGAGGTGGAATCTTTCTTGTGTGAATCGAGACGGAGACCCGTGTAAATCGCATAAGACCAGAGAATCGCGAACACTCCCCCCACGAACCACATGGCGGGAACGAAGACTCCGGTGAGAAGAACGACAACTTGAAGGACACTACCGACCACAATCCCCCAGTACCATCTCAGCACGCCGGCGGTGACAAAAAGAGCCAATACCAATATCGCCCCTCCGCCCAGCGCCTGATCGGGAGGGAGGGCCTTGAGCCCAAAAATCGCCAAGGCACCCAAGAACATCACGACTGACTCAAAGATGAGCACAATCGCACCCAAACTTTCAACGAGAGAGCGTTGCCGGGCGCGACGCTCGTTTGCGCGGGGCTCGGGCCGTGGTTCGGGTTCGGGTTCGAGAGCAGGCTCCCTCGCTGGCGGCATGTTCACTTCCATCCGTTTTCCTGCGCGGCCGTCAAAGCGACACCGAGCAAACTAATCGAACCAGCAACGACCACGGCACCCTTCTCGGCCGCCAACGCCAGAACTCGGGCGCGTTCACACGCCACCACGGGGTCGGCATCGATAGAGACATCCGACTCGGAGAAATATCGTTGTGCAACCTCGGCGAGCTCGTGTGGTGATCGTGCACGGTCACTCGGCGCCGTTGTGAGAATGACGCGTGTAACCGACTCCGAGAGGGCGCGCAACATCCCGTCGACGTCCTTGTCATCGAACGCGGCGAAAACCAACGTCACGTCGTCAAAGTCGAAATACTCCGACAAGGCACGCGCCAAAGCGATTGCGCCGTGTGGATTGTGAGCGGCGTCAATAATGACCGGCGGTTCCGTCGCAATTCGTTGCAGTCGACCCGGAGATTCCACGGTGGCAAACGCCTCGGCAAGTACCTCGACACTCAACGGTTGAGTTCCGCCTCCGAGAAATGCTTCGACAGCCCCGATGGCGACGGCCGCGTTGTCAGACTGATGGTCCCCAAAGAGCGCCAGAAACACATCGTCATATTCACCCGACACCGATCGAATCGAAAACACCTGACCGCCGACCGCCATCGCTCGATTGTGCAGCACGATATCGGTGTCGACGAAGTAGATGGTACTTTCGGTCAATTCCGCCGCTTCCCGCAAAATCTTTTCCACCAGCGGTTGCTGCGCCGCCGAGACAACGATGCTTGAGGGTTTGATAATCCCCGATTTCGTTCGCGCGATTGCCTCGAGAGAGCCGCCCAGTCTGTCGGCATGATCAATATCGATCGGTCCGAACACAGCGACGTCCGCCTCGACAATGTTGGTCGAGTCCCATTCGCCACCCATGCCGACCTCAACAACGGCCACATCAACAGGCGCATCAGCAAACGTGGCGAACGCGAGTACCGTCAGGCACTCAAAATACGTCAAGCGTGGCTCCCCTTTGGCAAGGAGTTCTGCGTCAACGAGTTCGATGTACGGCTTCACGTCAAGCCAATTCGCGACCAGCACGTCATCGCCGACGGGTTCTCCGCCCACCTGAATCCGCTCATTGAACGACCGCAGGTGGGGACTCGTGAACAGTCCCGTTCGCAAGCCATAGGAACGAAGAATCGACTCAATCATGCGCGAGATGCTCGTCTTGCCATTCGTGCCCGCAATATGAATAGTTGGGTAGGACAGTTGGGGCGAACCGAGTAGATTCGCAAGAAGCGCGATTCTCTCCAGTGATGGGGCGATTCGAGTTTCCGGCCATCTATTAAGCAAGGCGCGTTCAACCTCATCAAGGCGACGCTGTATATCAACTCCACTCATGTTATTCACGAGGAAGAGCGGCCAATAAAGAGTTGATCCGTTCTATCTCCGCAGTGCAGAAATCAAAACGGCCACGAATCTCCGTCACTACATCCATCGGAGCTTTCGCCATGAAGTT
>RFQD01000164.1 GCA_009925875.1 Microbacteriaceae bacterium
CCGCCGTCACCGAATCGGTGAACGACGCGGTCTCACAATTCGGACAGGTCATCGTTTTAGAGGAAGACACGCTACCCGGACCACACTGGCTCGACTACGCAACAACGATGCTCGACCGGCATCGGGATGAGCCAGAAATCATGCACATCTCCGGGTACAACGTAGTTCCTCCTCGACACCTCGCTGGCTCTACATCCGGTTCAAGACTGACGCGCTACCCGGAATCAATTGCCTGGGCTACGTGGGATCGCGCGTGGACACATTTCGATCCGACACTTGACTGGGGGCTCAACGCCTCCGTTTCCGACTTAGAAAACGTTGTCGGGACGCGTGCTGGTGCGCTTCGCTGGAAACAGAATTTTCACGACGCACACTCGGGTCGGATTTCCACCTGGGCTTACCGGTGGATTTCGAGTATGTGGTCGGCAAATGGCTTCGTGTTGTCGCCGAATTCCAACCTCGTGACATACAAGGGATACGACGAGGGCTCGAATACCTTTCTGAAGGCTCCGTGGGATGAGTTGGAGCTCTTCGACGGCGACCTGGATTCGCTGGTCGAGGGCGAGGTCGAGCTTGATTCCTCCGGTGACGCATGGGTCGCCCGCCGAGTCTTTGGTGAAACTTTGCCGGGGGTGGCACGTGGCGTTGCGATCAGCGCGGTACTCGAGCTTCGGCGACGACGCAGAGCGAAACGGCAAGCTCGTGTCACGTGAGCCAGAGCGAACCGTCGTCTACTGCACGTACTTCGACAGCGGATACCTCTCGCGTGGGCTCACACTGATTGAATCTCTGCGAGCTCACGGTGACGACTCGAGCATTCTCATTCTGGCCCTCGATAACGATGTAAAAGTATTTTTTGACGAGAAACAGATGCCCGGTGTGCGCGCAATTCTTGTCGATGAATTGGAACGCGTCGAGCCCGCGCTCGCGGCACTCAAAGCAACACGGTCACGCATGGAGTACTACTTCACGTGCACGCCTCTTCTCATCCGATACGCCATGAACAGCGCGAACAAACCCGGTTCCGTCGCGATCTACCTCGATGCAGATCTCTTCTTTTTCGATGCACCCCAGCGCGCGCTCGAGGCACTGGGCCACGGTTCCGTTGGCATCATCGAACATCGTTACCCGGCGCGCCTTGCACAACGACTCGCCAAATACGGTCGATTCAATGTGGGCTGGGTTGCTTTCGTTGATGACGAGAACGGTCGACGCGTGCTCGACTGGTATGCCCACAGCACTCTCGAATGGTGCGGAGATATTCCAACCGAGGGCAAGTACGCCGATCAGGGCTATCTCGACAGGTTCCCCGAATTTGCCGGGGTTGAGATTCTTCACTCGGGCGCGTTTAATCTCGCCCCGTGGAATTCCGCGCGGCACGACATCCGTATCGTCGATGGCACCGTGATGGTTGACGGAGATCCGCTCGACTTCTTCCACGTGCACGGCCTCCGTCGAGTCGATGATTGGTTCGTCACCGCGCAAAGTGTCTACGGAGCGAAGCTCAGCCCAGCGCTGCGCACCGGAGTTTACGAGCCATACGTGCGTGCTCTCCAGAAATGGGATGCGGTGGTGAGCTCAATTCTCCCCGCCCGCGCCACTCCGGCTCCACGCGGCGTCGGACTCAAGGGCCATGTTTTTCGTCTATATAAGGCTGCACTCAACCGCTGGGCGATTACATCGGGCAACGCAATCCGTGCCCAACTTGCTGCGCCCTCACCGAAATAGGTTCTTTAGTTCTCGTCAAAAGACATGAGCTTGACATATTCGGCGACCATCGGAACCGTCTTGCGCAACTTGCTAAAGGTTCCCGAGGCCGTGATGGCACCGTCTTCGACGACGTACACGACGTCGGAATGTTGAACGGTTGACAGTCGGTGCGCTATGACGATGACCGTGACGTCTTTACCGAGGTTTCGCAGGCTCTGCGCGATGAAGGCCTCGCTCGTGGCATCGAGTGCACTCGTGGCCTCGTCCAAGATAATCAAACGCGGTTGCTCGTAGAGCGCTCGCGCGAGGCCGAGTCGTTGAACTTGACCACCGGAGAGCGCGTCGCCCTGTTTACCCACCGACGTGTGAACACCATCCGGCAACCCGGAAATGAAGTCCTCGAGAAAGGCAGCCGAAACGGCAGCGTCGACGCGGGCAAAGTCAATTTTGTCGCTCTCGATACCCAGAGCGATGTTTTCCGCAATTGTCCCCGTTACCAATCCGGGGTTTTGTGGAACGTACGACACGAGACCGGGATGCGAACTCGTCAGAGAGCTCGGAGCCATTCCGCTGATTGTGACATCACCCGATGACGGCGCAAGAAGTCCCAAGAGCATGTCGACGATAGTTGTTTTGCCCGCACCCGACGGTCCAATAATGGCAACGTGTTGACCCGACTCTACGTTGAGCGTGACGTTTCGGAGTGCCGGGTCTGTGGCTCCCGGATAGGCGTACGTTACGTCATCGACGCGGACGTTCAACGCAGTTGTCAGACGCGACGGTGGCGCCAACCCGTCACCATGTCCTTCCCGGGCAGCTGTGTCCGTTCGCGCTGGGGTCGACTGAGCGGCCGCAAAATCGCCTGCTTCTTTAAGTAATCGGTGGGCCATGGCCGACTGCTCGACCTGATTCTTCGCCACGGCAGCGGCATTTTGTAGCGGAAGGAGAGCCGCCATGATGCGCACACCACCGGTCAAAAACACACCAACCGTGACGAGCCCCGACGCGAGCTGTCCGGTAAGGAATTGGTAGCCAACAAAAATAACTACGCCAAGCATGAGCGCAGTTTCTACTATGTAGCGCGGCATGCCGCCTAAAAAGTTGAGCATGCCCCCGCTGAAGGACACACGCGAGCGCGCTCCGGTGAATTTGTTGACGTAGAAGTCTTGTTTGTTAAAAACGGTGACTTCGCGAAAGGCACCGAGGAAATCATCGACAACGAGGAGGCTCTCCATATTGCCCTCGGATGCGTCGATACCCGCCTTTTGCAGGAGTCGAGAAATAACAACCTGAATAACGACTATGAGCACGCCAAAGTAGACGAAGACACAAATTGCGGCAATCGGATCGACCAGAGTAAAGGTGGCCGCCACTAAAACGAGGAGGAGTCCCTCAGAGATAAATGTCGACAGGTTGGCGAGAAGTCCGGCAAACGCATTCGAAGTGGACCCCATGACGGTCCAGGCGATTTCGCCCTTGTCGAGGGTCTGAACTCGAGCAAGATTTCCGGTGAATAGGTAGCGAGTGATTTCTGAAGATTTTTCGGCATCGATGCGAGCAAGGAACGTGGACAGACCCCAGCCGAGGGAAATCGCGATTACTGCTTTCGCGGCGAACACGACAAGAACTGCGAGGACGAGCCAGAGCAGCGTCTGCTCGGTGACCGTCGGAAGAGTGAATCCGAAAACAACGAGGGGTTTCCCCGCATCCAAACTTGTGGCCGCGAGACCAGTGAGGAGCCCGATGAGCGCAATGCCCACGACATCAAGAATTCCGGCCAACGCTCGGCAGATCACAAGGGTGAAATAAACCCGTTTTTCTTTCCTCGACAGAAAACTGAGCGATCGTCGAATTGCGGCAATCATCGCGCGAGTTTCCTAGCCGACAACGACGGTGTCAATCCATGGGCGTCCCGCGGCATCGAGAGCTTGGATATCGGCATCGACCATAATGCGGGCGAGTTCTGGAGTAAGAATCTTCGGGGTCCAGTCAAGCGCTGCATTCGCCCGTGACGCATCACCGACCAAGGCGTCGACCTCAGTTGGTCGCAAATAGCGATCGTCAAACTTGACGTACTTTTCCCAATCGAGACCT
>RFQD01000165.1 GCA_009925875.1 Microbacteriaceae bacterium
CACCCAGAGTTGCCAGCCAGAGCGACCCCACCCACATGAACGAGCCAAACGGATCACTGATGGCAACCGGCGGGTTGAGTGCCACGATGAGCCACGCCACCGAGAACAACAGATAGACACCCGCAAACAAGCCGAACACCACGAGCGCCCACGAGGGCAGTTGGACCGGTTCGTTCGGGTGCATGAGTTCGTCAAACGTCGGTTCGTCCGACTCCCGCTTGCGGGACTTCGACGAGGGAGACGTCGACGCGGTGCGCTTCGACTGACGTTCAGACGACGACGCCCGCGGTGTGCCCACACGATCCGGTTTGTCGCCGGGCCAGCTCAGGGCGTCGTCGTCAGATGACATTGCGAGGTGCGTGTGCCGCGACTAGCGTGCGGCCGAACCTTCGGTGTAGTCGTTGTCCTGCGGACGCCAGGCGAACATCGCGCGCAGCTTCTGACCGACCGCCTCGATCGGGTGCTTGGCACCCTTCTCGCGCAGAGCCTTGAACTCGGGAGCACCGGCATCCTGGTCGTCGATGAAACGCTTGGCGAACGCACCCGACTGAATGTCGGCGAGCACGGCCTGCATGTTCTTCTTGACGCTCGGGTCAATGACACGGGGTCCGGAGACGTAGTCGCCGTACTCGGCCGTGTCAGATACCGACCAGCGCTGCTTGGCGATGCCACCCTCCCACATGAGGTCAACGATGAGCTTGAGCTCGTGCAGCACCTCGAAGTAGGCGATCTCGGGCTGGTAGCCGGCCTCGACGAGCGTCTCGAATCCGTACATCACCAGCTGGGACGTACCACCGCACAGCACGGCCTGCTCGCCGAACAGGTCGGTCTCGGTCTCTTCCGTGAAGGTGGTCTTGATGCCACCGGCACGAAGACCACCGATGGCAGCCGAATACGACCAGGCAAGATCCCACGCGTGGCCCGAGGCGTCTTTTTCCACCGCGACGATCACGGGAACACCACGACCGGCGACGTACTCACGACGCACCGTGTGACCCGGACCCTTCGGCGCAACCAGAATCACGTCCACACCCTCGGGTGCGGTGATGTACCCGAAACGGATGTTGAAGCCGTGTCCGAAGACGAGCGTCTTGCCCGCGCTGAGGTTCGGCTCGATGTCGTCCTTGTAGAGGTGACGCTGCACCTGGTCGGGAGCGAGGATGACGATGACGTCCGCCCACGCGGCAGCCTCGGCAGTGGGTAGCACCTTGAGTCCCGCTTCCTCTGCCTTCGCGATCGACTTCGAGTCGGGCTTGAGCCCGACGACAACCTCGACGCCCGACTCGTGCAGGTTCAGCGCATGCGCGTGTCCCTGCGAGCCATAGCCGATGACGGCGACCTTCTTGGCTTTGATGAGGTTGAGGTCGGCATCCTTGTCATAAAAGATCTCAGTCACGGTATCTCTTTCGTTTTTCGTAGGGTTTTCTGTCTTAGGTCAGTTCTTGTTCACGCGCTCGGTAATCGACTTACCGCCACGACCGATGGCGAGAAGACCCGACTGCGCGATTTCCTTGATGCCATAGGGCTCGAGCACTTTGAGCAGAGCCGACACCTTGCCCGAGTCACCCGTCACTTCCACGACGAGTGCGTCCGTGGCGACGTCGACGACGGATGCGCGAAACAGCGTGACCGCTTCGAGCACCTGTGAGCGCGTCGAGTTGTCGGTGCGCACCTTGATCAGCATGTGCTCGCGTTGCACCGACTGCTCGTAATCAAGTTCGACGATTTTGATCACGTTGATCAGCTTGTTCAGCTGCTTCGTGACCTGCTCGAGGGGAAGGTCCTCGACATCAACGACCACGGTGATGCGCGAAAGTCCGTCGACCTCACTCGGCCCCACCGCAAGCGACTCGATGTTGAAGCCACGGCGGGCGAAGAGTCCGGCAACGCGCGTCAACAGACCCGGCTTGTTCTCCACGAGGAGACTCAGAACGTGTGTGCTCATGTGAAGTCTCCCTTACTCTTCCATGTCCCAGGTGGGGGCGTGGTCTTTCGCATACTGCACGTAGCTGTTGCTCACACCCTGCGGGACCATCGGCCAGACCATCGCGTCGGCGCTCACGACAAAGTCGATGAGCACGGGCCGGTCGTTTGTTTCGAGCGCCAGTTTGATCGCGGCATCCACTTCTTCGGCCTTGGTCACCCGAATGCCGAGCACCCCATAGGCGTCGGCGAGCTTCACGAAGTCGGGAACGCGAATCGTGTCGTGACCCGTATTCAGGTCGGTGTTCGAATAACGACCGTCATAGAAGAGCGTCTGCCACTGGCGAACCATGCCGAGAGACGAGTTGTTGATCACGGCGACCTTGATGGGAATGTTGTTGATCGTGCAGGTGGCCAACTCTTGGTTGGTCATCTGGAAACATCCGTCGCCATCAATCGCCCAGACCACGCGGTCGGGCTGGGCGACCTTCGCGCCCATGGCGGCCGGCACCGCGTACCCCATCGTGCCGGCGCCACCGGAGTTGAGCCACGCGTTCGGGCGCTCGTACTTGATGAACTGTGCCGCCCACATCTGGTGCTGCCCCACGCCCGCGGCGAACACCGCTTCGGGTCCACTGAGTTCACCGATGCGCTGAATCACATACTGCGGAGCGAGCAATCCATCCGACGGTTCGGAGTAGCCGAGCGGATACTCCTCACGCAACTTGTTGAGCTTCGCCCACCAGTCCGTCATGTTCGGCTTCTTCTTGCCCGCCGTTTCGGTGTACGCGGCAATCAGGTCGTTGATGACATCTTTCGCGTCACCCACAATCGGCACATCGGCGTGCCGAATCTTGCCGATCTCCGCCGGGTCGATATCGACGTGGATGACCTTGGCATTCGGCGCGAACAACGGAGCCTTGCCCGTGACCCGGTCATCGAACCGCGCGCCCAACGTGATGAGCAGGTCGGCGTCTTGCAGCGCCAACACCGCAGGCACCGTGCCGTGCATGCCAGGCATGCCCAGGTGGTGCGGGTGCGAGTCGGGTACCGCACCGCGAGCCATCAGCGTGGTGACAACTGGGGCGCCAACGAGATCAACAAGTGTGAGCAGCTCGGCCGACGCGCCCGCGCGAATGATGCCACCGCCAATGTAAAACACGGGGCGCTCCGACTCGAGAATCAGCTCGGCCGCGGCCTGAATCTGCTTGCCGTGAGCCTTGAGAATCGGACGGTAGCCCGGCAAGTCGACCACGGGCGGCCACGAGAAATCGAATTCGTTTTGTTGGGCATCCTTGGTGATGTCGACCAACACCGGACCAGGACGACCCGTCGTTGCCACGTGATACGCGGCAGCCAAGGTTGCCGGAATGTCTTCGGCTTTCGTCACCAAGAACGAGTGCTTCGTGATCGGCATCGTGATGCCCACGATGTCGGCCTCTTGAAAAGCGTCGGTTCCCATCAGGTGGCTGAACACCTGACCGGTAATCGCGAGCAACGGAACCGAATCCATGTACGCGTCGGCAATCGCAGTGACCAGGTTGGTGGCGCCCGGACCACTCGTGGCGATACACACACCCAATTTGCCCGACGAGGATGCGTAACCTTCGGCCGCGTGACCGGCACCCTGCTCGTGCCGAACCAAAATGTGGCGCAGGTCTTTCGAATCCATGAGCGGGTCATACACCGGCAGAATCGCACCGCCGGGGAGACCGAACACGTCGGCAATGCCGAGTTTTTCGAGGCTGCGCACGACCGCCTCGGCACCCGTCATGCGGGTGGCTTTGAGAGGAGAAGCAGAAGTTGCCATGGGAATCACGTTCCAATGAAAGTGGTGAGCGAAAAGAGA